>WFTM01000367.1 GCA_015485525.1 Candidatus Zhuqueibacterota bacterium
GGGGCTGCGATCGTGGAGTTCAAAGTCGAAGTCCCGGGGACTTTCATCCTCGTCGATCACTCGATTTTCCGTGCTTTCAACAAAGGTGCGCTCGGTATGCTGAAAGTTCAGGGCGAGGAAAACAAAACCGTGTACTCCGGCAAACAGCAGGAAGGTATTTATCATCCTGAGGGCGGTACGATCCAGAAAATGCCCGGGGAAGCACCCGCTGCGCGCAAAGCATCGTCAGTCGCGGAGCGAATTGAGTTCGGCAAACAGGTTTATTCCAAAACCTGCTTCGCCTGCCACCAGCCCGATGGGCAGGGCATCCCCAGCGCCTTCCCGCCGCTGGCCAGTTCTGACTATCTCAATGCTGATGTCAAACGAGCCATCAAAATCGTCATCGAGGGCAAAACCGGCGAAATCACCGTCAACGGTAAAAAATACAACAGCGTGATGACAGCACAAGCCCTGACAGATGAAGAAATCGCCAATGTTCTCACTTATATCTATCATAGCTGGGGGAACAACAAAACCGTCGTCACCCCAAAGATGGTAGCCAGAGTGCGGAGTGGCCACTGATGACACGCACCTGCCTTCTGCTTGTGAGCTGGCTGGCCATATCTGCCGGGCCGGCCAGCGGGCAGAGCAGTACAGAAATGCAAAAAATCACCGGGGGGACGTTTGTCCCCCTTTATGGTGCTGACTCTGCCGAGGTTCACATCGACGACTTCTATCTCGATGTTTATCCTGTCACCAACGCGCAGTTTGTCGATTTTGTGCGTTCATACCCGAACTGGCGGCGCTCGCAGGTGATCCGCTTATTCGCAGACCAGAACTACCTGCGAACCTGGGCAGACGACACCACCCTCGGCGCCGGCATGCTGCCCCGGGCGCCGGTCACCTACGTTTCGTGGTTCGCGGCCAAAGCCTACTGTGAATGCCTCGGCAAACGCCTGCCGACGATGGATGAGTGGGAATACGTGGCCATGGCTGATGAAAAACAAAAAGATGCACGGGCAGACAGCCTTTTCAACCAGCGAATCATTTCCGGCTACGAGACCCCGGATACGCACACCCGGCCTGTGGGCAGCACGTACAGGAACTTCTGGGGAATCTACGACATGCATGGATTGATCTGGGAGTGGACCAGCGATTTCAACTCTGTGCTGATCTCCGGGGAATCACGCAAAGACGGTGATACAGACAGGAATTTGTTCTGCGCAGCCGGTTCGGTCAATGCCACGGATTTGATGAACTATGCTGCTTTCATGCGCTATGCTCTGCGCGGCAGCATCAAAGCCCGCTACAGCCTGAGGTCCCTCGGCTTCAGATGCGCAAGAGATGTGAATGAGTGAGTGCAAAAAAATGAGAAAAGCCCATATTACGATGCTATTTCTGCTCGCCGGCCTGCTCCTGGCAGCAGCCTGCGGGCAAAGCCAGAAAAACGCTGCGGCGACCCTCTACCAGTGCCCGATGAAATGCGAAGGAGAGAAAACCTATCCCCGGCAGATCAACTGTCCTGTCTGCAACATGAGGCTGCAACCCGTTACTGGCGGGCCGGAGAAAAAGGCCAACACGGCTGAAATACCCGAGCTCTCCATTTTCCATCTCTCATCTGAGTGGCATACTCAGGCCGGTGATACGGTCACGTTCCGGGATTTCCAGGGGGATATTCTCGTCGTGGTCATGATCTATACCTCATGCAAATCAGCCTGCCCGCGTCTGGTTGCAGACATGCGTAACATCCATCAAAAAGTTGGCCGGGCGGATGGGATCAAATATATCTTTGTCAGCATCGACCCTGAGACAGACACACCTGATCGTCTGAAAGAATTTGCCCGAAAAAATCTGCTGGAGAGTGATGAGTGGGTTTTCCTGCACGGTTCAACCGATGACGTGCGCGAGTTCTCCAATGTAGTCGCGGTAAAATACAAAAAAATCTCCCCTATCGATTTCTCTCATTCGAACATCATCAGCGTCTTTGATCGCAATGGAGTGCTTTATTATCAGCAGGAGGGTTTGGGCGTGGATAACAAAGAAATCGTGGCAAAAATCAAGGCTTTGCGCGAGCGCGGTCGCTGAACCGCGCCCGCCTGGCCGGTCCTATTCCCGTCTGAGCGCGGCCTTGCGCATTTTATCCTTCTCCGCCTCATCTGCTCTGTAATTATACTCGTACACCGCTCCTTCCCAATCCCCATAAACCGGATTCGGCAACACGATAAAACGGGAGCCAAACTCCTGCTGCAGCTCATCCACGAGCCGGGATCGCTCAGACATGGTCTTCTTTTCAAAAACATGGGCAAAATCAGCCAGGTTATCGCCCATGAGCAGAATAATCTCATGAGTTGCGCGGATCGCCTGCCGCCGCTTTTCTTTGCTGGATGTATCTGTGCGCAGAAAAAGGTGCGCGGCCTCGGCCTGTGGAAAACCGGCTGACTGCAAATTTTTCAGCGTTGCCCGGGTTTCGGCAACACGGCGGTTGGAGACATAAAACACATCCACGCCGGCAGCAACAGCGTCCTGCAAAAACGCAACAGCGCCGGGCAATGCCTGCGCACGCGCCTTATCCGTCCACTGCTTCCAGCCGGCAGGATAGCGCTGATTCATGAAAATCTGCCTGGTCGCGTAGGGGCTGTTATCGAGTATGGTTTCATCGATATCCACGATCACGGCCCGCTTTTTCTGCGCCGGCTTGCTCAGGGCAGTGCGCAGCCTTTCGCGGGCCATGTTGTAAGCCTGGTAATACAGAGCACGTGTCTCCGCAGCAGTCTGCACCCACAGATTGGCCATAACGAGGTGCTCATTATCATGCACCGCAGGCTGCATCAGAGCACGCCACAGGGAGGGGAGGTGCTCGTCATCCGTGCCGATACTCAGCACCGCACCCGGGATGGCTTCCGGGGCTTCCGCCAGGGCCTCCACTTTGATACCATCAAGCCGCCAGAGCCGCTCGGCACGATCTGCACTGACAGAGATAGAATCGCCGTGCAGGATCAGCTCGCCGGCGCGGTAAATGACCGAGGCAAAGGGCCCGCTGTCCCCCCGGTCATTTGTGGCTACGCACCAGATTTCCGCTCTCGTGCCTTCTGTATCCCATTGCAGAAAAACATCTCCTGCGCCTCGGGTGCCAAAGTATCGGTAACCGGGCGAGAGCGGGGTCTTGCCTGACTGCTGGAAACGCACTCTGCCTGTGTCAAGGCCTGCCAACTCTCCCCACACCAGCTCCGCCCCCTGCTCATTGCTGCCGCGGCGGGCCAGCAGCAGACCGATACGGGACCGGCCGAAGGAGAAAGCAGCTATGCCCTCAACCTGCTGCCCGGATGGGGTGGTGTATTCATGATCAACAGCGCGAAAGGGCCGGAACATAGCGAGAAACTGAGCGTGAAGCTGGGCATCTTTTTCGATGAGTTTGAGATAAAAAATCCGGCCGAACCGGCCTTTATAGTATCCGCTCTCGGCCACGAGCACCTGATCCGGCTTGCCCGGAATTGCCGTCACAGCCTCGATATCGCTGGGCACAGGTTCCTCTTCAGGCCAGCCATGGATCGTCAGCGGCTGGTAGGCGATGGCCTGGCCTGTAGCAGCCGCCGGAGCGACCCGTACGATACCCAGTTGCGGCTGCTCAACTTTGTGTGCCTTCTGGTCATTGGCCACGAGATAGGTGTTTTCGTCGATTTTTGCCATACCGCTGATATCGCGCATGGGCACCACGCGCTTCTGCCCCGCACAGCCCACAGCAAGAACGGCAGACAGCAGCGCCATAACAGATAGGATCTCTTTTTTCATATTTTTCTCCAAACAGGGTAGATGTCTGCCACCGGTACGCAGCGCGGGGCGATAAACACGATTTTCCGTGCGTCACTTTACCGGGGCTATGCGGCGCAGACATATCTCTCCGCCTTGCACGGGCCGCTTGAGGCCACAGGCTCTCCGCCGTGTTTCTCCCCTTTTACTGAACAGAGGGGTTTCGCTTTTTCCGCCTTTTCGTCACAGGCAGGAGCGAGAGCTTGCCTATGGATTGTTCAAACCTTCAACACAGCCCGATAGCGTACCTCGTTCCGGCGCAGGCGGTCGAGCGCATCATTGACCCGTTCCAGCGGGAAGAGCTCGGTTTGTGCAACGATCCCGTGCCGGGCGGAAAAAGCGAGCATATCCCGGATCATCCTCCGCCCTCCGATCACGCTGCCGCAGAGGGATTTTGCTCCACTGATCAGAGCAAAGGCAGGAAACCGCACCTCGCTTTTCGGCGCTCCGACGAAGCAGAGCCTGCCTTTGGGCCGCAGCAAGCCGACAAACTGCATCCAGTTCAGATCAGCATAAACCGTGGACAGAATAAAATCAAAATAGCCTTGCAGAGCCTGCTGGCCGGCCTCATCTGTGCTGGAAACGACGCGATGCGCGCCAAAAGCGAGCAGCTCCTTTTCTTTTTCCGGGGTCGAGGTAAAGGCCGTAACTTCACAGCCCATAGCCCGGGCATACTGAAGCGCCAGATGGCCAAGCCCGCCGATACCCACGACTGCGACCCGGGCATGAGCCGGTATATCATACAAGCGAAACGGCGTATATACCGTGACACCACCGCACAGAAGTGGGGCGGCATTTTCTGAAGACAGTGTCTCGGGCAGCGCAAAGGCAAAACGGCCATCGACGCGAACAAATTCTGCAAAGCCTCCGAAATGACCGACACACGTCGCCTGTTGCTGCGCGCAATAATTTTCTTCGCCTGCGATGCAGTGTTCGCAGTGCATGCAAGAAGAGCGCTGCCAGCCGATACCTACCCGCTGCCCGGCCTCAATGGAGGAGACCTGCGCCCCCACAGCCTGCACCGTGCCGACAATTTCGTGCCCGGGAACGAGGGGATATTCGCTGATCATCCAGTCGTTGTCGATCAGGTGCAGATCACTGTGACAAATACCGCAATGACTGATGCGCACATCGATTTCAAAAGGCCCGGGGTGGTCTCCGGTTGTGTACGCAAAGGGCGACAGGCGGGCCGCTGCTTTTTCAGCGGCCCAGGCGTTGATCTTCGTCATCTGAATACTCACACGTTTTATGATGATTAACCTTCCGTGACAGCGGACCGGCTTCTTGCTGTGCCAGAGGTCTCCCCCGGGCCCGCTTCAGCCGGGAACGCGGAAGCGGGCTGCCGGGTCTGCCCGGGAAGCCGGATCAACTCAATCTCTGAAAACAGCCTCGACTTCTTTGATTTTGACTTTTTCCGGCTGGAAATCGAGCGGCCAGCTCTGAATGATTTTATCTTCTGCCAGAATCTCTTCGGGCTTATCAGCATCATACCTGATCGGAGAAGGTGTATTTGAGATCAGGCGCTGGCGCAGGTCTTCGGCCTCTTTAGTGATGATCGCAAACTTGACATTTTTCGCTTGCAGATGCTTTTTGATCACTGCATTAACCTGCGCTAATGTCAGTTTTTTCAGGCCTTCACTGATGTATTCGGTAAATTCCGGGATACCATAGTAGCGGCTGTCGATGGCATAGCCGAGCTGGCGATCCTGTGTTTTGACGAGAATATTGACATACTTCAACAAAAAGTTGCGCGTCGCCTCAAAAGCTTCCCGGCTCATGCCCTCACGAACGAGCTTGTCTAATTCATACATGGCTGTGCGGATGGCAAAGTGTGCATTTTTCGGAACCACCGGACGAATCCAGACCTGAAAAATCTGCTGCTGCCTGGCCAGGTTTGCATCGGGATAGAATTGGAACATGCCGCGCGGGAAATATTCGATATAAGCATAATCGCCGTAGTTCATGCCGCGGATTTCCCGGATGCGCTGATAGAGGTAGCTGTTGCTGGAACGGTGTTCTCCAAAATACGAACGTACCAGCCAGAGAGCCGGGAAATCTTCATGCGCCCGGGTGACATCGATCGGGAAACCAAAAGAAATGGCTGTCGCACGGGTATCCTTTTTCACAATCAATGCTTCGAGTCCGTCGATTTTTTCAGGCTGTGGCAAGCGGATGTGCGCAGCCATTCCCCGCGGCAACCGGGAGAGATCCGCGCTGACCTTCTGCAGAAATTCTTCGGAATAATTCCCTGCCAGGCCAAGCACGAGATTCGCCTGCGAATAATGGGTGATATAAAATTCGCGCACATCGTCCAGGGTGAGTTTTTCCAGCGAGCGGACATGACCGAGCGTGAGATGCCCGTAGGGGTGCTTGTGGTAGATCATCTCATACAGCACCTCTTTCCCCAGCTCTTCGTCGTTGTTATCGCGCAGGCTGACGGTGATCTCGTTGATCAAATTCGTTTTGACGCGCTTGAAATCATCCTCATCCCAGGCCGGGTTGAGCAGTTGCCCTGAGATGATGTCATACCACGCATATAGGTTGTCCACATGGGTTGTGCCGTAAAACACCGTCATTTCTTTATCAACCTGGCTGTTGAATCCGGCAGCCATGGGAAAAAGTGCTTTCTGAATCTCGGCATACTTCATATCCTTGCTGCCGCCCCGGGTGATCATCGCAGCGGTCAAATTCGCCAGCCCTTCTTTGCCGAGAGGGTCCAGTGCGCTGCCTGCATGAAATACGATGCGCATGTTGACGATAGGCGAGGCACCGGGTTTGAGCACTGTGGTAAAATGGCGCTCGCTCCTGCTGGAACGGGCTGCGATGGCATCGACCGAGCCTGCTTTGTTTTCCACAGGAGGCAGCTCTCCGTGGGCCAGGGTCACGGTCACCAGGTTTTTATCCGTAAAATACGTGTTCGCCATCCTTTTGATGTCTTTTGGGGTGATGGTGTCGTACAGACGGTAAATCCGGTTGATCGTCTCCGGGTCCCGCGTGCGGCCGACATACCCCACCAGAGCACTGGCGATCGCTTCCGAGTTGTCCATGCTGTTGGCAAAAGAGTACTTCATATTGCCTTTGATATCCTGCAGCCGTTTTACAGACACACTTTCGTTGCGCAGCCCGGCAAAAGTCTTCAGAATCTCATCCCGGACATACCAGATATCCTTGACATCTTTCACGCGCGCTGCCACGGTGAGAAGATAAGGATCGCTGCGGTCAGGGAAGTAAGGCCAGAGCTGATCGACTTTCTGCTCGCGAACCACGAGTTTCTGGTACAACGGCGAGCTCTGTGAGAACGCGTAGCCCTGGATGAGATCCATCGACGGCATGTCTATCTTCTGCTCTGAAAAAGCCGGACCATGAAAAGCAACCGTGACCCAGGGCAACGTCGGCGTGGCCCATTGGACATGCTCATAAACCGGCCCCTGTGCAGGCGGCTCGACCGGGATATCCGGCTTATAGTTGCCACGCTTCCAGTTGCCCCAATATTTTTCCACGATGGCAAAGGTTTTTTCGACCTCCAGGTCGCCCGCGAGAATGATCGTGGTATATTCCGGCCTGTAGTAACGCTCGAAAAATTTGAGGCTGTACCCATACTGTGCCGGCATGTTTTCGATATCCTGCACAAAGCCCATGGTGGTGTGCTTGTAGGTGTGCTTTGTGAATGCAGCCTTGCGTTGTGCTTCCAGCAGCCGCCGTATCGGATTAGCGAAATTTTTATTGTACTCGCCCAGCACAGCGCGGGCTTCTGTCTTGAAGTCCTCCTCGCTGTAGGATAAATTCTGAAACCGGTCGGCTTCGAGCATGAGCACGGTTTCCAGGTCTTCTTTTGAAAATGTGATATGATAGTTGGTCATATCATCGCTGGTCCATGCGTTCTGATCAGCACCGGCGTTTTTCAGAATGGCACCATATTTTTCGGCGGGAAAATTTTTCGTCCCCCGGAACATGACGTGTTCAAAAAAATGAGCAAAACCGGTTTTCCCGGGCTCAATTTCGTTGCGCGATCCGGTCATCACCGGAATCTGCAGAGCAACGATATTGGGATAATCCGTCGGGATGACGATCACACGCAAGCCATTGGGCAAGTCGCGCATCTCGTATTCATACGGGAAAATTTTTGCATCCCCAGCCGGTTGTGCCAGGACTGCTCCTGTCAACAGAGCGAGCAATGCAACGAGTCTAATTTTTCTTCCAGTTATCATCATGGTCACCTCAAATTTAAATCATATTTCCACGCGGCATCAAGCCAGATAAGCACTTCACGTTATGCGGTTGTACCGCGACATTCATGTCGCGCGGTACGTTACTTTCCGTTATTCAGCATGCTTCAGGGAGATAGCATCTCTCGTCACACCGCGCCTGCGGTGTCCCGCGGCAGTACCACCAGCGAACGAGACACCACATGCCCCGCGGCGCGATAAATCGCGCACTACAAACTTTTCATCCATACGTTTGCCGGCTGGCATGCTGCATCCTGCACAACCCACATGATATAGAAGAAGAACCGATTTTTTTCAAGCAGATTTTTCTCCCTTGTCTGCAGCGAGGATGGCCTTTGCTGCCTGCCATCCGGGTGCACCGGTGACACCGCCGCCGGGATGCGTTCCGCTGCCGCACAGGTACAGGCCACGGATCGGAGTCCTGTAACGCGACCAGCCTGGCACCGGCCGCATGATGAAAAGTTGATCCAGAGCCATTTGGCCATGAAAAATATCTCCCCCGCTCATGCCAAACCGATCTTCCATATCAACGGGCGTGCGCAACCGGGAATGCAGGATATGCTCTCCGATACCGGGCAAAAGCTCGTGCAGAGCCTGCAGAATCCTGCGTTGTAGTTCCTGCCGTATGCTGTCATCCCATTCGCCCTCACGCAGAGTATGCGGGGCAAACTGTGCATTGATCGAGATCAGGTGTTTGCCGACGGGAGCGAGAGAAGGATCAGACAGCGTCGGTATAGCTACATCGAGGCACGGCGCTTCAGACATGCTGCCATACTTGGTTGCGTCGTACGCTCTTTCGAGATAGTCCAGAGACGGGCAAACGACTGCCTGCCCGGCCAGGTGCGAGCTATCGGAGCCCGGCTCATACGGCAAGCCATCCACTGCCAGTTCCAGGCGGGCGAGCACACCGCGCATACGGATGGCGCGCACGGCACGCACGAAAGCGACTGGTAAATTTTCAGCCCGCACAAGCCGAAAAAAGGTCGTGTGCGGGTCCAGCCCTGAAATCACGCGGGAGGCCCGGATTTCCTCTCCGTCTGCGAGGCAGACTGCTGCTACCTGCCCGTCTTTGATTGTGATCTCACTGACTTCGGAACGACAACGCACTTCAGCTCCTGCTGCCACGGCCGCGTGCTCAAGCGCAGCAGCGAGCACACCCATCCCTCCGCGCACAAAACGCGGCGCCCGGATGCCATACCGGCTCTGCAAACTATGATACAAAAACAAAAAAGCGGTGCCGGCAGACTGCGCGCCCAATTCCGTCCCCGTACTGCTGATCATGGCCAGCATGCCCTTGAGGCTGTCACTTTCAAACCACTCCGACAGAAATTCTTCAATGGTCATGGGCAGGACACGCAGAAACTCCATCATGTCGCCGCGGCCAAGGCCACGGATTTTCAGAGCCGGCCGTATCAGGGGCAGAAGGGTTTTCAAGCCAGGCTTCGACAAATCCGGAGGCCGGACATCGAGCACTGCCTGCAGAGCGCTGCACATGCGTTGTACAAATGCGATGAAGTCCGGATATCGCCGGGCATCTTTTTCGGAAAAGGGTCTGATCGATGCGCATGTTTTTTCAATATCGCGCCATAGCGTCATACCTTCCCGGCCCTGTACAGGAGCGTGGAGCACCGCTTCCGGCTCGATGAACTCCAGCCCATATCGGGACAACCCGAGCCGGGCTGCCAACTCCGGGCTGAACTGCGCGGCATCCCGTGCTCCGGAACTGACACGGAAGCCCGGGAAAAGCTCTTCTGTGAGCACTGCCCCGCCGGTCTGGGCGTGCTTCTCAAGCAGCAACACTTTTTTTCCTGCCCGGGCCAGCTCAGAGGCTGTCACAAGTGCGTTATGTCCGCCCCCGATGATGATAAAATCATAGTTCATCGCAGCGAGCTCCAGTTTTTGAGAATTTCCAACGCCGCCAGCCGGCCGGGTGCGCCGGTTATGCCCCCTCCCGGATGCGTGCCCGAACCGCACTGAAAATAGCCGCGAATCGGCGTTCGGTATTGCGCCCAGGAAGCGGCCGGGCGCAGAAAGAAGAGCTGTTGCAAAGACAGTTCGCCCTGAAAAATATTGCCCTGGGTCAGGCCGATCGTTCGCTCTATGTCCAGAGGCGTAAGCACCTGCCTGTGCAGAA
>WFTM01000368.1 GCA_015485525.1 Candidatus Zhuqueibacterota bacterium
CTCCGCTGAAAATGCTCGCTCGCGAACTCAATTTCCGCGGTGCCTCCATGCCGGCCTTTAACGAAAAGATGCTCGCAGCTCTTCGCCTCGATTACAACGAAGTGCACACACGCGTCATGGAACTGAAAAAGCGCCTCGACCGTGCTGTCACTGCCACGTTTCTGTTTCAAGCCGAAAAGCGCAACGTGCAGCTACAGGCGGACATACGTTTTCGCACAGCGCACGCATCGAGTGGTTTGATGCGCGGACCCGGCATGGTTGGCAATCTGCCCTCGGGCGAGGCCTACATCGTGCCGTACGAAGGTGAGCAGCAGGGCATCCCCAGCAGAACCCACGGCCTGCTCCCTGTGCAATATGACGATGAGGTCGTCTTCTACGTCGTCAAACAGAACCATGCGGTCGATGTGCTCGGGGAGAGTCATCTGGCCACAGAAAAACGCCGGGGACTGCTGAAAGAACCGGCTCGCGGCAATATCGCTGAACTCGGTTTTGGTGTGCTGGCTCCTTTCGGCGTCACGGCTGTGGGCAGCGTTCTGCTGGATGAAAAGCTGGCCCCACACATCGCTTTTGGCCGCAGCGAACATTTTGGCGGCGTCACCAGCCCGGCGTCATTCTCCAATCCCGACAACGTCATCCATATCGACCATGTGTACTTGCCTTCGCTGCAGCCTGCAATCAGCATCGATGAGATCATGCTGGACTATCCAGACGGCTCGCAGGAGATCATTTTCGCTTCCGGCGACTACACACTCTGAGACATGCATGTCCAGGCTGGGGCTTGAGGCGGTGGGCGGGGACGCGACATAAATGTCGCGGTACGGTACGGCGGGAGGGCGGACGCGCGCCTACAATTAAACCCGGGGCAATCCCCAAAATCAGGCCGAGGACAAATATCATTTTTAAAACCCTGAACACAAACCCGATTTGCAAAACGATAATTTCCCAACCCACACAATTTGAAAAAGAGCCATCAATTTCACAATTCATCAAATCAGGAAAAGCGCTATGAAAAAAATCTGCCTGTTTCTCCTCGGCATGGTGCTCGCCCTGCCGCTTGTTGCCGGCAGCAAACTCCCGGATATCGCTGAAAAGACCCGTGGCATGCAGAAGTTCACAGGGTTTTTCACGTTTTATTACGATGCCGCCCAGGATAAAATCTGGCTGGAGATCGACCGCTTCGGGCAGGAGTTTCTCTACGTCAACTCCCTGAGCGCCGGACTCGGTTCAAACGACATCGGCCTCGACCGCAACCAGCTCGGCAACAGCCGTATCGTTCTGTTCGAACGCATCGGGCCCAAGGTTCTGCTGGTACAGCCGAACTATCGCTATCGGGCCAGCAGCAGCAACGCCAGCGAGGTCGCCTCAGTGCGGGATGCCTTTGCCCGCTCCGTCCTCTGGGGATTCCGCGCTGCAGCACAGAGCGGCACGCGCGTGCTCGTCGAGGCCAGCGATTTTTTTCTGCGCGATGCCCATGATGTGATCGGCGTACTCAAACGCCGCAAACAGGGCACCTACAAGCTCGACCCGAAACGCTCGGCGTTTTATCTGCCCCGCATCAAGAGTTTCCCGAAAAACTCCGAGTTTGAAGTCACCCTGACCTTCACCGGCTCGGCGACTGGTGCTCAGGTGCGCAGCGTTGCACCAACCCCATCCGCCCTGACCGTGCGCCAGCACCACTCCTTTGTCGAACTTCCCGATGATGGCTACACACCACGCGCCGCTGATCCGCGCGCCGGGTTCTTTGGAATCACCTATCAGGACTATGCCACGCCTTTCGACCAGCCACTGGTGCGGCAATTCATCTCGCGGCACAGGCTGCGCAAAAAAGACCCATCAGCCGAAAAAAGCGAGGCTGTCGAACCGATCGTGTACTATGTCGATAGTGGCGTGCCCGAGCCGGTGCGCTCGGCACTGATCGAGGGAGCCGGATGGTGGAACCAGGCCTTTGAAGCAGCGGGATATATCGACGCTTTTCGTGTCGAGGTGCTGCCCGACAGCGCCGACCCGATGGATGTCCGCTACAACGTCATCAACTGGGTGCATCGCTCCACGCGTGGCTGGTCATACGGCTCCAGCGTCCGCGATCCGCGCACCGGGGAAATTATCAAAGGCCATGTGCTGCTCGGCTCCCTGCGCGTTCGGCAGGATTTCATGATCGCCACCGGGCTGACAGCACCCTACGGGGACAGCGGTGAGAACACGCAACCGGCACGGGAGATGGCGCTGGCACGCATTCGCCAGCTTTCAGCACACGAGGTCGGGCATACCCTCGGACTGGCGCACAGCTATGCCGCCAGCAGCTACGGCCGCGCTTCGGTGATGGACTATCCGCATCCGCTCATCACCCTCGATGAACAGGGCCGGCCGGACCTGAGCGATGCCTACGCGACCGGCATCGGCGAATGGGACAAAGTCGCGATTACATGGGGCTATCAGGATTTTGCACCCGGCACAGATGAAACCGAGGCGCTGAACTCCATCCTGCGCAAGGCTTATGAAAAGGGCATATTTTTTCTCTCCGACGCCGATGCACGGCCGGCCGGCGGTGCAAGCTATGAGGCGCACCTGTGGGATAACGGCGCTGATGCAGCCAGCGAGCTTGTGCGCATCATGCGTGTTCGCGAAGCTGCGTTACAACGCTTTTCCGAGCGTGTCATCCCGGCCGGTACGCCCCTGAGTCGCCTGGAGGAGGTGCTTGTGCCGATCTACATGCTGCATCGTTATCAGGCTGATGCAGCCGCAAAGCTCGTCGGTGGTCTGGTTTATCGCTATGCGCTTCGCGGCGACGGGCAGACTCCGGTTCGCGCCCTGGAAGCAGACCGCCAGCGTGCAGCACTGGCGGCGTTGCTGAACGTCTTGCAACCGCGCCAGCTCGCCGTGCCGGACAAACTGCTTGGTCTCATGCCGCCGCGAACATACGGCTACACCCGCAGCCGTGAGCTGTTCCGCAACAGAATGCTGATCGGCTTCGATCCCCTCTCCCCTGCCGAGGCAGCCGCTGAACAGATCACCGGCCTGCTGCTGCACCCGCAGCGCGCCGCCCGGCTCATCGCCCAGCACGCGCGGGATAAAAATCTGCCCGGTTTACAAGAGGTGATCGAGCAGCTCCTGCAAAGGACATGGCGCAGCAAACCGCAGCAAGGCTATGCCGGCGAACTGCAGCGCAGCGTCAATTTTGTCGTGCTGTATAAACTGATGCACCTTGCCGCTGATAACTCAGCCCTGCCACAGGCGCGTGCTCTGGCAACACGTGCTCTGCGCGATATGCAAAAACCGCCGTTCTCATCCAAAGACCGTGCGTGGCAGGCACATTATGAATTCGTAGAAATGGAAATCACGCGTTTCATCGAAGACCCGAGGGAGTTCGTCATCCCACCCCTCACCTCTGCCCCACCCGGTTCACCCATCGGGATGCCGGGGCACTGAAACACGCGATCCGCAGGCACGGCGCGACCATAAAACAGGACGGTGCGTCCCAGAAACCCATTGTGCTCATTTCCGACGACTGCTACCGGGATGCACCGCATTCATGGCCTTATCACAGGCATTTTCTCGATTGTCACCACCATGTTGCACTCTAACCCAAAAGCTCGCAGGGCACTCTTTATTCTCGCCGGTGCCCTGCTGCTGTTCTTTGCCGTCCCCCTGCCTTCCCCCCTGTTCCAGCGCCAGTACAGCACCCGGATTCTCGACGCGGACGGCGAGATTTTGCGCGTTTTTCTCAACCAGAACCAGCAATGGCTGCTGCCGCCGGGGACGCAACCGCCACCCGAAAAGCTCGAACGCGCGCTGCTGCTGTTTGAAGACCGGTATTTCTATTACCACCCCGGGGTGAATCCCGTGGCGCTGGTGCGGGCACTGTGGCAGAATATTTCACAGGGGAAGATCGTCAGCGGGGCGAGCACCCTCACCATGCAGGTAGCGCGGCTGATCCGCCCGAAAGCGCGCACGCCGGGCAACAAACTGCTGGAAATCGCGCAGGCGGTCAAAATCGAGCTGCTGTATTCCAAAAAAGATATCCTCGCCGCCTGGCTGAATCATGCGCCTTTTGGCGGCAATATCATCGGCTACCAGGCCGCTGCGCTGCGCTATTTCGGCAAGACACCCGGGCAGCTCTCATGGGCCGAGGCCGCAACCCTGGCCGTGTTGCCGAATGCACCCGGCCTGATTTCTCCGGAAAAATCTCCCGCCCTCTTGCGCCGGAAGCGCGACCGTCTGCTGTACCGCCTGCTGCAGACCGGAGCTATCGATTCTTCCACGTATCACCTGGCTCTGCTCGAACCCGTGCCCACGCGGGTGCTCGCCTTTCCCGTGCTGGCACCGCATCTCAGCCGTATGCTGCACCAGCGCCACGGCGGCGGCAGCATACGCACGACACTGAAACGCGACATCCAGCAGCACGCTGAGCTGCTGGTGCGCCAGTACAGCGAACGGCTGCGCAATCTCGGCATCCACAACAGCGCTGCGCTGATCGTAGAAACACGCAGCGGCCGCATACGCGCGTGGGTCGGTTCGCAGGATTTCTTCGATCGCGCGCACCACGGCCAGGTGGACGGCGTGCTCGCGCCGCGCTCCTCCGGCTCGATCCTCAAGCCGCATCTCTACGCCATGGCCATGGATAACGGCCTGCTCCTGCCCCAAACCCGACTTTTCGACATCCCTTCAGCCTTTGGCACGTTCATGCCCAGCAATGCCGACGAGAAATTCCGCGGGCTGGTGCGCGCAGATGATGCGCTGATCCACTCCCTCAACATTCCCGCGGTGCGGCTGCTGCATGAGTACGGTGTGGTGCCGTTCGCTCACTTTCTGCGTGAGGGCGGCATACAGACGCTGCAGCGCGAGGCTGATGATTACGGTTTATCGCTGATTCTCGGTGGAGCGGAGGTACGGCTGTACGACCTGGCTGTGCTCTATCGCGGCCTGGGGCTAGGCGGCCGTTTTGCACCGCTGCATGTTCTCGCAGAGGATAGCACACAACACGCCGATGGCAGGCAGCTCATCAGTCCGGGAGCGAGCTGGTTAACACTGAACGTTTTGCGCAAAGTGGTGCGGCCGGGGCCGGAACAGTTCTGGTTTCGTTTTGACAATGCCCGGCCTCTGGCGTGGAAAACCGGCACCAGTTACGGCCACCGGGATGCCTGGGCCGTGGGTGTCAGCCCGGAATGGACGGTTGCTGTCTGGGTGGGAAATTTCAGCGGCAGCGGCAATGCCAATCTCGGCGGTGCCACCGGGGCCGGCCCGCTGCTGTTCGAGCTGTTCAACAGCCTGCCGCATGCTGCCGGGGCAGAGTGGTTTCCCCGGCCGGAACGCGAGCTGATGCCGGTCGATCTGTGCCCGGACAGCGGCTATCCGGCCGGGCCGGCCTGTCCGGATCCGGTGCCGGGCAGCGCTCCGGCATGGGCGCGCCCGCTGCCGCTGTGCCCGTTTCACAAAACTCTTTTTGTCGATAAAAACAGCGGCGAGCAGGTGTGCTCGTTGTGCTGGAAGGCGGGAGAGTATGAAGCCAGGCCCTTTTTCGTGCTGCCGCCGCAGGTGCTGAACTATCTGCGCTTATCGGGCTCTGCGCCGCCGGCTGTGCCACCGCATCGCGCGAGCTGCCCGGCAAAACAGGGTGACTCACCGCTGCAGATCACCTATCCCGGGCCGGGCAGCAAAATCTGGCTGCCGCGCGAAGTGACCGGCACTCTGCAAAAACTGACTCTGCGGGCAGCGCACCGCCAGCCCGGCCGGCGCGTGTTCTGGTACCTCGACAATCGCTATCTCGGCAGCACGGCGCAGGAGCACATCCGCGCCGTTGTGCTCGATGAGGGCCGGCACGAGCTGGTTCTCGTCGATGAATCCGGCGAGCAGGCCCGGCGGGTTTTCTTTATCAAGCGCTCGGAAGAATAGCGACATCAATGCCTGAAAACAACACAGCCGGACTGAGAGCAGTCCGGCTGCGAAATGGTAGAGAGTTTTCATGATTATCATTGTGAACAGGGATGTGGACAGACCAATCCCGCGGACAGATGGTATTTCACTCACCGTGAGAGACCAAGATTCAACCGGAAAACGGTTTGATCTAACAGAAAAAACTTGTATTCACCGTTGCTGTTGGAAAGGGTGCTGAAGTACGGGGCGGAGCTTCCCCAATTATCCGGTTTCAAAAAACGCGCCACAGACCCGGACAGCACGACATTGCCAAATTTGAACTCCAGACCGGCGCTGAGAATATCATTTTTTAAATTTTCATACAAGGGATGCAGCTTTCGGGCCCAGCCGGCCATGAATGTTGTGTTTGAAAAAACCCCCTGGCGCACGCCCAACGCATACTCACCCAGTGTATTGACATCTGCCAGCAGTTGGCTTTTCGTTTTCGGCAGAACATCCCAAGCCAGCCCAAACTTCGCGTTGCGGCGTGGTGCGAGACGGACATTGGGTGCTGTTTTCACGCCATCGCTCAACCCGAAATACGCTGCGCCGTCCACATATTCCGGGCTATCCATTTTAACATATTCTTGCAGCACCACGCCAAGGGTCAGATTTTTCATCTGATAGTGCGCTCCCAAATCGATGCCGTAATAAGACTGAATTATCCCTGGAGGATAGCTCGTGTACAAACCCGGAGTGGCCTCACGTGCACGAGTCGTGAACCCCAGAGTTCGCACGGCTATCCCCAGTCGCAGAGCTGGAGAGTAACGATACGTCAGGCCCATGGCCCAGCTTTGCCGGCCCGTCCATGTAATCGAGCTGCCAGTCCCACCATCCGCAGGGGTAAAATCTGCCAGTAAAACTTCTGGCGGAGTATTTTGCGTTGTCGCGAGATTAAATATGAGGTTGGAGCTCAGCCGGTAGTACAGGGTCAAATCAGGCATGGTCCGCAATAACCTGCTCGTCGACCACGACCCAAGATCGAGCAACAGGGAGTACTTTTTTTCGCTGGAGAAAAGACTCTGCGGGACTGCAGCGGGGTTGCCGAGGGAAAAATTGACCGTCGGGCCGGTGTAGGCCACGTTGGCGTTGGTGGGCATATTCGCCGCTGTGTTGGCCGCCCGGGC
>WFTM01000369.1 GCA_015485525.1 Candidatus Zhuqueibacterota bacterium
CGCAGAAGGGCGGCGAGCACGAGCAGGCCTGTGAGGAGAATACGGTTCATTTTTCCAGGTCTGCCAGCAGCTCGCGCAGAGCAGTGTACAGCAGTGGAGCGGTCTCAGGGCCGAGAGAGTTGACCTCGCCATAGGGCGACTCCTGTGCACCGTAAAGATAGGGCGGTTTCTCATCCCATTCGCTGCGCGGGATGATGTAGCCGATCTCATCATTGGCCAGGCCGATGACAAAACGGAACTCGCCGGGCATAAACCGGCGCAGCGGCGGCACTTCCACCGGCTGGATATCAAAGTCCCGTCCCGGCGGCGCCTCGATGCCGCCATTGATGATTTCGGGATAGATTTCACCGGGCACGGCGAGAAAACTGGCCGGGCCGAGCTGCAGCGCTGCAACCTCACTGCGCATAGAAAAGCCTCCTGTAAAACCACGGCGGATCACACCGAGCATGGCGCCGAGACGAAAACCTTTGTTGGCAAGAGGCAGGACGACTGTGCGCGCCCGCACGCGCACCGCGGCTGTGGTGACTTCCTGTACGTTCTCGCCGCGCAGGGCAGACAACACCAGCGCAGCCAGACGCTCGCCCTGGGCACGGATTTTATCAAATGTGGGTGCGCGCCAGACTTTGAATTCGGAGAGGGAGCGGACTTCCTGCTCCGGCGGTGTGGTCATCAACCCGCCGACAGCACCGTTGATGTACAGCACGGTCCCTCCCAGTCCCGGCAGAAAAACACCCGAGGAATCGACCACCCCTTTCTCGACATACTCGCGCACGAAATGCGGAAAATCCGAGCTGATCATCAGATTGCGGTTCCACAAAGTCTCAGGATGGTTGGCCCAGGCGACGATCGTGCCCAGGGTTGTATCTGCTTCAGCATCAATGGCATGCATGATGCGCACTCCCGCGTCGAGCACGGTGGGCCGGCGGGTATCGCTGACCAGAGGGCGGGCACCCGCGAGGTCCTGCGCAAAACGCAGACGGGCAGGCCGCAAAGCGCGGGTTGCCTGCACGATCGCTGTCACGATATTTTTCTTCACCATGCGCATATAGGCATCATTCACACCACAACTGTAATCATTTCTTCCCCAGATACCGATCAGGTCCGGCGCCTGGTGATCATGCGTGCTGCTGATGATCGCGTAATCGATCTCGACCGAATCAGGCAGCATTTTGCGCACATCGACGACGTCATCGTGCATAAAGCCTATCGCATCGAGAGCGACGATGGCGATGCGCGTCTGGCTGTTGTCGATGACCATGGCGCGTGCCCAGAGGTCGTCATGTATGCCGGTTGCCGGACGGCCTTTGTGAAAACCGGCGATCCATACCGGATCAAAAGCGCCGTTATTGTTGCGGTCTTGAAAGGTGTCACCATCATCAGGGTTATAGCGGGCGTCGCCGTTGACATCGGTCCAGGTGTCTATGATTTCGGGTGTGATCGCCACTGCGGATGCACCGACAGAGAGCGGTGCCTCGCCCGTGCGGATATCCACGGCGAGCTGATAGTCCGGATGCCGGTCGCGGATGTTGTACATCACTCTGCCCGCAAGGATGCTGAGCAACAAAACAGTGCCCCCGAGCACAATCAGAACCGTTTTTTTCATGCAAAGTCCTCTCTTTCTCTCCAGCCTATATTCTGGGAAAGCGATTTTTCAGGGTTCCACTGGTTATCCACTTTAACTCAGCACAGTTGCATTTTTTTATCCAAACCGCGTGACAACAGCACGTACCTGCGCCAGAACCGTCATTCCGGTTTCCCCGCAGGGGAAGACCGGAATCTCCCTGACTCCGGCACGTGACCGAAAAGATGAGATTCCGGCACTGCGCTACGCTTGGCCGGAATGACAGATGTTGGTATCTGGGCCGGGCCTGGTTTGCTGAGTTTTAACTGGATATCCGGACAGGATCCCTGATATCTCTTCAAAATATTCGATTGAAAACCTTCGTGAAATTTTGACAAAATATAGTTTTCCTTCGGGGAAAAACAAACCGAAACTTGTGCAGGCTTTGGCGCGCTGAAGCGCGCACTACGAACACCTCTCTCCCGTTGTCTCGTCACATCGCTCCTGCGGTGTGACGCAACTCCCGGCGCTCCGCG
>WFTM01000370.1 GCA_015485525.1 Candidatus Zhuqueibacterota bacterium
ATGCCTTGTCAAGCGCAGCAGTCTCGACCGGCAGCCACCGCGGGAACCTGCGGCTTTCCGTACTGCAAGGGCGTGTCACCACATCGTTTTACTCACAAATTTTCACTGTGATTCTGCCAGGTTGAGGCGAACAGGAGGCGCTTCAGGGACGGCACCTGAACCACAAACTATTTTGATACCTGATCTGAACGATTCGCCACAAAACGATAATTTCCCAACCGATTAAACAGCTTTGTCTGCTGCTTTTTGTCCCAAAAATAAATCGCTCGGGTCAGGTGATAGTAACTCTGTTATTACAGCAATATTTTTCAGGATACATAAATTATTGCAGGCTCCGAACCTCTTTTTCCGACTGACGAGGTGATTGGTGATGAAGGCTTCACGGCTTCTGTTCGCGTGCATTCTGGCTCAACCACTCCTGGCCCAGTCCGTGGATTACGGCACGCGTTCAGCCGCACTTGCGGGACATCAGTCGGTTCTGCAGGCGGCTTCTGCGACGTTGTATGCCAACCCGGCCATGCTGCCGGCCCTGGCAGCACCGGCTGTGCAACTGGGGTATTTCCAGCCATATCAGCTTGCCGGAGTGGCAGGTAAAAGCCTGAGTGTGGCGCAGCGCTCCGGGCAGCTGGCGTTTGCCGCCGGTGTCGCGGAATTCGGCAATCGCCTGTACCGTGAGCAGTTTTTTTCTGCTGCTGCAGCCGGCACGCTCACATCCGCTTTTTCTGCAGGCCTGCGTTTGAACTGGCTGCGTACTTCGATAGTAAACTACGGCAACTGGAACAGGTTCACTTTCGATCTGGGTGCGGCGTTTATGCCCGGCGGGCCGCTGCAATACGGCGTACTGCTGAAAAACCTGGCTTCCGGCTCAGGCACAGCAGCCCGCGAAATACGTACCGGCATCGCCTGGACTCTGCAGCAAAACAATACCCTCTATTTCGAAGTGATACGCCCGCGCAACCAGACTACAGCACTGACATTCGCGGCGAAATTTTCAATCCACCCGCGCTTTGCTGTACTTGCCGGCACAGGCTACAACACACCGGTGTCCCTCAGCGCCGGATTTCTGCTCGCCTTCCCGCGCCTGCGCTTCACCTACGCCGTGCAACTGCACAACACCCTCGCAGCGACCCACCGGTTTGCATTTACCTTTCAGGGGGAACAATGAACAGAGTTTTACTGCTGATCATCGTTTTGCTGGGTTCCGGCCTTTCCTCGCAGGCGCAAACCCTCGAGACGATCTACGAGGAGTTCAGCGAAACCTACATCACGGATCTGAACGAATTTCTGCGCAATCTGCAGCCTGCTCCGGTTCTTCTGCATGAGCTGAGCGAGGACTCCCTCGCGTCGCTTTGGTTCCTCTCCGCCACACAGGCTGAGGTCATCGTAAATCTGCGCCGGCAGCGGGGCCGCAAACTGACGGCACGAGACCTCGCCCGTGCCCTCGATTTGCCGGCTGCTGTCATCCGGATTTTTTTCTCTCTGAAACAGGATCGCCGTCCCGGCCTCATGGCGCGCCAGCGCTTGCGCAGAAACTCCGGCGACGGCGTGCAAAGCGATTCACGCCTGCTGCTCCGGCATGGCAGCATCGAGGCCGGCGGGCTGATCGAAAAAGACGCGGGGGAAAAGAGCATGACGGACTTTTTCACCGGTTATGTGCGCAAAACCTTTCCCGGCGGGCATAGCCTCACAGCCGGCCAGTTCACCCTGCGCAGTGGCCTCGGTCTGCTCTTCAGCGGGCCCTATGGCATTTCGGCCCTCAACTCACCGGCTGTTGTGATGCGCTACACCCCACCGTCTGTTCTGCCCCACCGCTCAACTGCTGAAAACGTCGCCTTTCGCGGTGCAGCAGCCCGTCTGCATCGGCTCAATATAACCCTGCACACCTTTATCTCCGATGCGCGCCGGGACGCTCGTATTTCCGACCAGGGACTCGTGAATTCGCTGCCCGAGTCAGGCTACCACCGTACCGAATCCGAGCTGGAAACCCGTGATCGCCTGCGCACCCGCTCAGGCGGCCTGGCGATCGACTGGTTCCCGGCACCGGGACGCCGCTTCGGCCTGACGCTGTTCCGTGAAACCTACACCCCCGGACTGGGGCCGCCGGATAGCCTGCGGCAGCGGTTTGCCCTGCGCGGCGGCATGACCGGGGCTGTCGCACTCTCCTGGAAGCTGCGCGCAGGCATGACAGCGCTGTACAGTACCGGAGAACTGGCCGCGCTCTCCTCAGGAGCACGTGCCGGGATCATGGCTCTTCACTGGCGCCATGAACGCACAGCGGCGACATTCGGCTTCTGGCATGCCGATCCGGACTTTCAGGTTCTGTATGGCGCCCTGCCGGGGAAAAATCTGAACGACACCGACAATACGACATCCATCTATGCCGGCCTGAGTGCGCGTGGCAGGCTGGGCACGATCAGCCTGTATCTGCTGCGCAGCAGCACGCCGTGGCGGACCTATTTCAACCCGATGCCGGTAGAAGAGCAGCGCCTGTTTCTGCAATGGGAGCACCGGCCCAAAACAGGCCTCAATCTGCTGCAGAGAGTCCAGCTCCGCCGCCGGCCGGATGTGGTGACTGCCGGTGCTTCTGCATGGCAACCGCCCGGGAAAATCATCACAGAGCAACGCAGGACCGAACTGCGCAGCCAGACACAGCTCAGGCTTGCCCGGTCGCTGTCGTGGCGCTCGCGGATTGATTTCAGCCACGTTGCCGGCACGGGCCGGCCCTCGGCACGCGGCCTGGCATGGATGAACGAACTTCTGTGGAAGGAAGACGGCCAGCGGCTTTCTGCGCGCTTTACCCGATTCGATGTGCAAAGCTATGATGCCCGTATCTATCAGTTTGAATATCGCCTGCCGGCTGATCTCCAGGGCGTATTTTTCAATGGCAGTGGCTGGCGTTTCCTGGCCACAGCTTCGGTGCGTCTGTACGCATCCTTGCGGGTTTCGGTGTATAGCTGGATACAGAAAAAGAGCATGGAAAACACCAGACGCGGGATCGGTGTTCAAATCAACTATGCGGGGGAGTGAGATCGTGGGAGCCGGACAATTTCGGTTGACAAGCGGTTACGAAATCGATATATTCATCTCGCTGAAAACAACAAGCGCACAGCGCCGGCGCCACCCTGCAGAAGCAGGATGAAAAGCAAAATTTTGTCCAGCGAGGGCGAAAAAGAGCAGGCGTTCCGGTATCTGCATCAGCCCCGATCAGCGCAGCGAACCGGATACCCTGAAAGCCGTTTTTCTAAATCCATTTTTTAAGGCTAACCAAAACTGAAGTGCGATGTCAAGAAACAAGCCGCTGGCAACATTTGGAAAAAGCTACGTTACCTGGCTGAGCCGTTTCAAGGCTCACGATGAGGTCATCGACATCGCCGGGCACCTCAGCAGAGCACGGCGTGCTCTGCTCATTCTTCCGCGCACCGAGTCGGAGTTCGATCTGGCGCTGGACCTGCACAAACGCTTTCTCAAACAGTTTCCCAACCTCAGCTCGCTTTATCTCGTTCACGAGGAGTTTAAAAGCAAACTCCCAGCACCCATGCGTGAAAAAGCGATCACAATCACACAGGATGACATCACGACATTCGGCATTCCGAAGCGCACACTGATCAACAGGCTGGCAAAGGACAAATTCGACCTGATCATCGACCTCAACAGCACCTACGACCAGGTTTCGACGTTTCTGGTCAGCAAATTAGATGCTGTGCTGCGTATCTGCCTCAGCCACCCTAACCGTGACAAATTCTATAATTTTCTCATCCGCACATCTGATCAAACCCCTGTCAACAAGCGCTACGACCACCTGCTACGCTATCTGCGTACGCCTGTTGGCGCCGGTGCTGCCTGACGCCCGAACAGGCACAACACCTTTCCAGAATCAGCCACCCGCCTCCGTTGCAGTAATTTAACATCCCCGGTCCGTGCTTTGGAATATGAATTGCAATCAAACGTGGCACAAAGGGAAAACACGACGATTTCGCAGCAGAACGAGCCGACATCAGATATTTTCTACGAAAACGCCAAAAGATCGATAATTCCACCGCCCCGGACACGTAACCGGAACCGACGAGCGCCCTTAGACAGAACCCTATCATTTTTAATAAGTTATAAAGTTAGCCACTACGCATTTATCCCTCCTGGTACGGGAACCGGTATCGAGGCGGGAGCACCTCAGAAACAACCGGGCGGGGAAAGCACCGCACACAGGGCCAAATAGATGCGCATTTCGTGAAATAAACGGTATATATAGAGAAATGGCAAACCAGCATACTGAACGATATTCGTATAGCGCACAAGTCAGAAGGGTGATCCAATTTCATCCACAGTCGGAGTTTTCAACCATGGGCAAGAACGACACAGCAGCTTTCGAAGAATTTCTACACCTCAGCGAACAGTACGGTAAAGTCTCCGAAACCGGCAAGCAGATGAGCTCGCGCTTTCTCGAGCTTTATTGCCTGTATCAGATCGCTGCATCGTTGAGCGATAAGATGGAACTGCATGCAACGGTTGAGACTGTCCGGCATCTGTTCAAGCGTTTGTTCTCCCTCGACCATTTCACCCTGCTGCTCGTGGACGAAGAGACCCACGAGCTGCGCGTCAAAAATCACTTCGGTTCGCGCTCACTGGTGCATCTGCGCACATCCTTTCCTCTCGATCACAGCTTGTTCGGGCGATCACTACAGAGTAAGGAGCCCTGCTACCTGGCTGATCTCTCCGAAGCCGGAGGTGAGGTCACTGCAGACCTGACCGAAAAAAACGGGGCGCTGGTTTGCATCCCGCTGCAGAGCGACTCCCACGGAGACCTCGGCACCATCCTGCTGCACCGCGGAGAAAAGGATAGTTTTACCGAGACAGAGCTGGAACTGTTTGCGCGGATCGGAGCACAGATTTCCCGTGTGCTGGATAAAATCCTCATCTACCACCACACCAAGGCACTGTCGATCACCGATGATCTGACGCGTATCTTCAACCGCCGTTATTTCAACCAGCGTTTCGAACGCGAAATTCAACGCGCACAGCGCTACAACCGTGCCCTGTCGATCATCATGGTTGACATCGACTTTTTCAAGCAGTTCAACGACACATACGGCCATCTCGTCGGCGATGAAGTCCTGCGAAATACAGCCCGTGTGCTGGAAAAAAACCTGCGCCAGGCCGACATCGTCGCCCGGTTTGGTGGTGAAGAGTTCGTTATTCTTCTGCCTGAGACCAACAAGTCCAAAGCGCGCCGTGTTGCGGAAAAGCTGCGCAGCGCTGTCGAAAAGCACCGTTTTAAAGCCGAAGGCAACGAGGAAAAGCTGCAAATCACCGTCTCCCTTGGCGTCGCCTCCTTCCCTGAAGATTCCCTCAAGGCCGAGAATATTCTCGCCCATGCGGACAAGGCGCTGTATCTGGCCAAGGCCGCCGGACGCAATCAGGTTGGCTACCTCAAAGATGAAAAGCAAGCGGAAGATATTCCTCACTATCGCTTTGCCACAGCCTGAGAGCACACGCCTTCTTCAGTACCCAATATTCATACTGTCCCTGAACCCCGTGTGTGCGTGCGGCAGGCTAAAGCTCTCAACACGCCGGACTGCGGCCCGCACCGCGCCTCATAACGTAATTCCAGAATTCACCCCTAACGTTTCCGCTAAAACACGCCCTGCACTTTTGCACCCAACCCGGTTTATCTACCAT
>WFTM01000371.1 GCA_015485525.1 Candidatus Zhuqueibacterota bacterium
CATGGGCGTGCCCAGCCGTTTCCTGTATTTCCCCGACGAAGACCATTTCGTACGCAAACCACAGAACGCCGAACTCTGGTGGCAAACCGTGCACGACTGGATCGCGCGGTATGTGAAAAAATAGCCCTTTGTGCAGACAACCTTGCGAAGGCCGTCCCCCTTCGCAAGGTTCATTCTTTCTGCCACGCCCCGCCGGGCAACGCTGTCTTCGCCCGAAGGAACGTCTTCTTTGACGCAGCGCCCTCGGCTCTTGTGCCACCACGCAAGAACCGAGTCGCGGGTGGATTCCCCATCTTCACAGCGTGGTCGTCTTTTTCTTGCGTTTGAGTTCCGAAGTAACTATCCCGCTTTATTCACAAAGAAGCGTTTTGCATAAGAATAGTCTGTATAACGGATAACTTTTTCTCGATGTGAATTTTCAGGTACCGGAGTTCATAGTTTACTGATATCAACGATCAGCTTTTGTAAACTCGGAGCATTTACCTTCGCGGCTTCGTAGTCCCAGTGTTTGATGATAAACTCCGACATGGTGCTGTTATATTCGGGGCCAACGTGTGCTGTCCCGCGTGGTACAAGGGCTCTCCGAATTTTCTTCAGCCGCGATTTCTTTGCCAACTGAACGATATGAGCCTTCGGGTTAGTCAGGGTTTCCGGGGAACGGGTTATTTTCGCACTCGAAATTCCGATAAAAGAAGCAAAGTTTTTTCTATCCGCCAGCAGCCACGCCTCGGCCTCGCAGACAGCAATACGAAATATCAAGTTAGGATGCTGCTCAAAAGTTACCCACTCATCCCGCAGGGCAGGCGGACAAATTTTTTGATCCAGATCGGTGAGTATCAGAAAAATACTGCCCCGCTGTGCCTGCTTGTTGAAGGAACGCAAGTTTTTTCTGATATACCCATTCCCCTGAAAACCATAGGTATGCTCAATTGTGAACCTGGAGAGAGTTGTTACGGTTTTTTTCAGAATCTGGAAATGGATTTCGTCTTCGACGACGAGGTTCAGCGATGAGGACATGACTAAAATTGTTGAGAGAGCTCATGGATATCACGAGGCATGGTACGGGGTATGGCGATATCCCCCACACTCATTCCCTCTTGCAGAAGCATGGCGACATCCTCAAGGGCACCCATATTTTGCACAACCGTTCCTTCATTTCCGGGCATGAGCATCAGAACTTCTTCACCCGCAATGCCGGGGTTTGACAGCAGGTCCTGACTGTGTGTTGTCAGGATTACTTGTCGCATACCACCTTTTTTCTGCTGAAGTTTTGCGATGACCTCTGCCAGCCGGCTGACAATCCCGGCATGTAAAGAGAGCTCCGGCTCTTCGAACAGAATAGGCCGGGTTCCATCTTGTAGCGCCCAAAAAAAACCGATCAGCCGTAGCGTACCATCCGAGAACTGATCTTCCCATTGTTTTGCCCCTCTGGGACGCCAATGTTTGTAGATTGTCTGCAGATGAGGCACACCCATATCATCTTTAACCAGTTCCAGCTTTTCAAATTGTGGCACCGCGAGTCTGAGCACGTCTTCAATTTTACGTAAATAGGCCTGACGCGTCTTTGTGTTGATCGTACTAATGCGTTCGATAAAATGGCGCCCAGAGATATCTTCATCACCATTGCCATTTTGGTGCAGAGGCCTGGCCTCCCTGAGTGTTTGAGGCAGGAGGTGCATATACTGGATGTGCTCGAAAAAATCTACGATATCGCGGAAAGCGGAATTGGCAGTCGGCTGTTCGATATGGGTGTATTCGAGCTGTTTCTCATCCTGCTGATCTTCCGGCCCGGGCCGGTTTAAAATGAGCTCATCATCTCCTCGCCACACCTTTTCGAATTTCAATTTCGCGCGTTTTTTCGCGATACCTCCCCCGGTTTGGGTAAAGCCGATCGCGTATTTCCAGAGCACTTTCCTGCTGCCTGGCTCAGCCAGATGCACCTCAATTTCGATATCTGAATGCGTCCTTGCCGACAGACATCTGATCTTCGAGACACCACCCCGATCCTCCACGGCTTTTTGCAGGCCCCCTCCACTTCTCGCTATATCACGCAAAAAACGAAAGACATCGAGCAAATTGGATTTGCCGGAAGCATTTGGCCCGACAAGAAAAGCCCGTTCATGCAGCTCAACATCTACGCTTTTGAAATTGCGCCAGTTATTGATCTTTAATTTTGAGAAAATCATGATTTCGCCATTGATCAGGGAGAGTTGCGTTTTCGAAATAGCAAAAGAGCACGAAGGCCAACTTCATGGGTACAACTGTATTTTTATTGCACGATGACAAGAAAGCTCTTCGTCGGAAAAAACTTCTCACTCACCCCAACTTTCCTTGCACGATGCGATAATCTGAAAATAAACAGGGACAAATGAAAGGAGTATTTGTTTGGTGAAAATAGCCAAACAATCCTCGTGAAGCAATCGCTTTTTACCAGATTAGCGGAGCCTGCCCGGTACGGTGCTCTATCTCTCTCATCACCCCGCCCTGCGGCCAAAAAGCACGCATCTGCCCGCAGTACGTCTTTCGCTAGGCACAAAACCCCAGGCTCCTGTACCAGCACGCAAGAGCCATTGTCCCGGCAGGGTTGGAAGCGGGAAGTCCGCTAAATCTTATTCCACTCCCAGATTTTCCATTTCAGCTCGTCCGGCAGTTTGAAGCCGCTCTGTTTCATGGTCAGCAGAATGCTGCCGCGGTGGTGGGACTCGTGTGAGATGTAGTAACCGAGCATCGGCACGACGCCGCGTTTGAAATTGGAGACCGCACCCTCTTTTTCGCCGGCGCAAAAGGCCAGGTACCGGCCCATTAACTCCCCCGACTGCTGCAGCGCGGTCTGCAGTTTTTCCCGTCCGGGCGTTTCGCCTTTGTCGAACTCGATCAGCGCAACCTCCTGCTTTTTGCTGAACGCCCCCAGCCGCCACACGCGCACCATGTGGATATGAGCAAACTGCCGCGCGATATCGCGACCGCCGCGTGTGCTCAGCGTCGCGGAGAGCGCTGCATCAGGAATGTGTTCCAGGGTGAGCAGCATAACTCGATTGTGGATCGCCCAGGTTTCGACGATTTGTTTCGCAAGATCAGCCATCACAAATTCCTTTCCGTCCTGTATCCGAACAGATCAATTACCATAACAGGCGAATATATACCAGCCAGAAGAGCAGGAAGCGATAGATTTGGTAGAGAATAAAGGTCAGAAAAACATACAGCACCACTGCCTTGATCGCCGCCCTGCGACGGCTTTCACCGAATACACGCTGAAGGGCTGCATACATGTAGGCGTAAAATATCCCCCATAAAATGACAGTAAATCCGTGCTCAGAATACAAGTATTTGCTTATGGTTCTGAATTCGCCTAACGCAGGCCGGATAGACATCATAGCCACCATCAACAGCGAAAACGCGACCAGCAGATAAAAAGCGAGAAAGTGCGTACTGAAGACGAGATACGGGAAAAAGTAACGCTTTCGGCCTGCGTCTGCCCAGTACAGTATAATGGCGCACAGGGGGATCAGTATGAAAATGAAGGAACGAGCAAAATTTTTTGTCAGCGCATTGAACCGCTTTTCGTAAGCACTGAAATTATCTCTGCTTCCCGGCTTGATGACTTTTTGGATGATGGGGCTGTATACCTGCCGGTTCAGGTGGCTGTTCAATGAGGTGTTGAAACTGCTCACATGCGTCAGTGGCTGGCTGAAAAAGTAGATGATGTTGCTGATCAGGAATATCTGGATGGGCTTCAGCCACGGTTTGCGCTGGCCGTCAAGATAGGCCCGGGTGAGAAAACCGGGTTGGCAAACTAACCGACGGAAGCTCTTCAGCATTCGGCCGTCTATATTGAAAATCTGTACGCCAAACTCCCGCAGAAAACGTCTGACCGTATAATCCTCGGGATTGACGACTTTTTCACCACACTGGCAGCAGTACGGGCCGTGCAATACCGCGCTACAGGTTACGCACCGTTTTTCAGAGTTCATAGCAATCCTCAAACAACAAAATCAGACTGTCTTCTCTTCGAGCACAACTCCCAACAAAGATGTTGATATGAATACGCGAAAACGCCACAAATGCAATCGATATCTCACCAGAAGCCACGCCACTCTGCAGGCGCGATCAATCGTGCAAAGCCTTGAATTAACTTCGTCCCGATATCCACGCACGCACTACCACTCCATGCATCCCTCCACAATCAGAGGAGTGACCGGACGATTTCTCTTGACAAAATTGTCACATCTGTATATAATCTCAAGTATGGGGTCACAAAAAAACCACATTCATTAACCTAATGAGGAGGGAATATGCGGTTAAATGCCCCCAAACAAGCCGTGTGGCTGGTATCTGTCATCCTCGGCGTTCTCGGTATCATCGGGCAGTTCACGACGATTGCCTTCGTGACAGCCAACGCCTTCTGGCTGGTGACAGTAGGATTCATCATCCTTGCAGCCAGTACAGTGCTCAAAGGAGTATAAGCACCTGAACTCCGGCTCACCGGTCACAGCAGAATTTTTTCTTTGAAAACATTCAGAGCACTGCCCGACTACCCAGCCGGTGAGCATTCATATCCATCCTTCCCTCCTGCCCGCCTGGCGAGCTGTCACCTCCCTCACGCAGCTTCAGCGCACATTGCACGCAAGGATAATTGGAATAAGCGAAACTTTTGCCCAACGTCTCGTCTCTTTTCAAAAGATTGATAACAATACTGATAAGCCTGTTCTTCACTGGTTATCCAATTAACTCAGCACGGTTGTATTTTTCCAGCCAGTCCGCTAGAGCACAGCACGTAGCTACACCAAAGCTGTCATTCCGGTTTCCCCGCAGGGGAAGACCGGAATCTCCCTGACTCAGGCACGTGCCAGAAAAGATGAGATTCCGGCACGGCGCTTCGCTTGGCCGGAATGACACATGC
>WFTM01000372.1 GCA_015485525.1 Candidatus Zhuqueibacterota bacterium
AATTTTGGCTCTTCTTCAAATCGAGTCGATTGATTTTACGTTGGTGCAACCGGCGGGTCGCGGTACGTGTTGCCCGGCATGTAGCGCGACATTCATGTCGCGCTGTACGATACTTCTCATTGTTCAGGATGTTTTTGGGGCGGAAGACTGAGACGCGGCATGGTTTTCCCACAAATGCACCCGGGCCAAAAACCAAAATCCAACAGACAGGCAACCCGTAGGGGCGACCGGCGGGTCGCCCCTACACGGCGGATCACACCCGGAATTATATCGTCAATAACCCCAAAATTGGGCCGAATTCATCGTAATGCCGAACCATATTCATGGGATTATTGACATTGCAGGGGTTTAAAATTTCGTAGGGGTTCAAAATTTTGAACCCCTGCAACGACGGCGACAAAAACAATATCAAAAAATTATCCCAAAATCCATCGGCGCTCTAACGCGTGGATTTAAAATCGGCGTTACAAAATGGTTTTGTCAAAATACCGAAAATTGGGTGCGGCCAAATATCATTTTTAAAACCCTGAACACCCGCCGGATTTACAAAACAATGATTTCCCGCCCCACCCAATCTGAGGAAGAGCCGAAATTTCAGCCTGAAAAAATCTCAAAGTGACACGAGCCATGGTCTGTCGTTCGGCGGACAAAGCAGGTGCCAGAAGGTTATTTTTTGCTTTTTGACGGCGGTGGGGTGAAAAGCAGGCGCACCAGAGCGTAAATAATGAACAGCAACGAAATTTCCAGTGCGTAGAAAGCCGCCAGCTTCAGCCAGGCAAAAGCCGGATGCACGAAACGGACCAGCCAGCTCGCCGCTTCGCTGACAAAGGCGGAGCCAAACAGGGTGAGGATCATCGTTTTCTTCACGCCTGTGGAGTAGGGGGTGAAGATGAACAGATGAGTGAGCAGAAGAGCGACCATGGCCATCACCGGCAGGTGGCCATGGGTCACTTCCAGCATGGAACCAAAGGTTCGCGGCAGGGTGAACTCAGCCTCCGAGCCCCGGTAGTAAGCCGCAATATCAGCCGGTGTAAAGCCTAATTTACTGAAGAACATCACGGCTGTGGTCAGCCAGAAACCGGTGAGGAAAATGAGTGAGGCGACGAGGGTCAGCCGCATCAAAGGCTTGGAGCGAAAGCTGCCGTTCTGCAGATATTTCATCTCTGCCCCTCTGCGACACGGGTGAACAGGGCCAGTGCACGGCGTACACTCAACGTAAAGGCGCGCACCGTCAACGTCGCTCCGGTGATGGCGTGAACGTCACGGCCGGGCCAGAGCCGGTCATCGAGCACGCGATCGAGGAAAAGTCCGAACCAGGCCGGTGCCGGCAGATAGTCCCGTGGTTCGCGGAAAGCCAGCACTTCGACCGCACCGACTTTGCCTTCCGGCGTGACCAGGACCAGAAAAACGCCTTCCTTGGTGCGGATTTGCTGCTGCTGCAAAAACGCGTAGCCCATTACACTGCCATCCTGCATGCCGACGTAATATGTCACGATCCGGCTCGGCAATGTGCTGTGTGCCATGCGCTCCAGTTCTTTGCGTTCATCTTTTTCCAGAAATACGGTTTTGCGCAACACTGTATCCGCGCCGGCGAAAACTTTCTCCAGCCCCTGTTCCCGTGTCATGAAAACCTGGGCCTGCAACCCTGCCTGCAGCAGAAAGACACCCAGGATGAGGCGAAACATCGTAAGCTTGATCATATAAACTTTAACCTGAAAAATGGATAAACCACGATTCTATCAATTTACGCGGCAGCAAATAAGTACGGCCCCCGGCAGACGCTCAAATCCGCCCGCCAGGGGCAGCAGCCAACTGTATATCTCATTCAACCGTAACGGCGTGCCGCCTTAGAACATATAGTTGACGGCAAGATTGAACTGATTCGTAGCCGTTCCGGCCGGATTGTTCCGGTTCATGTATTCTGCCTTGAATACGACCAGTGAAATCGGTTTGAAGATCAGCCCGGCGATCATGTTGGTGCGTTCCTGCGATGGTGCGCCGGTAAACCCGACCGGCAGCTCGAGTGCCGGATTGAGTTTTTCGTAATGCACGAAGGGACGCAGCTCCGCCTGGGTCATCGCATTGAACCAGGGCATGATGTTGTATGACGCAGTCACATAGTAACCCTGGCCGACTGAAGGGATGGCATCGACTGCGCTGCGGCCCAGAGTCTGGTTCAACAGCGCTGCATCCGACACGGTTGCCCGGGCATAAAGCCCACGGATATCCAGCCCGCTACGGGTATAAATCCCGTGCACGGAATAGATCGCTGTAAAAAAACCTGTATTCGAGCCATCAGCAGCTGCCAGTCCCTGAGCGCTGTTGCCGAGGTACCACGAGGCACCCAGCTGCACACCACGGATGCCCGAATACTCTGCACGGCCGGTGAACGCAAAATTCTCAACAGTCGCCTTTGCACCTTTCTGGCGGCCGCCGCGTATGCCCGTCGCCGAATAGCCCTCAGCACGCATCCCTTCGACAACAAACAGCTTCAGATTGAGCCCGTTCGCCCCGGTGTACATCAGGCCGGCGCCGTTCCCCCGCCAGGTTGTGGGGATGATGTAGCGCTCGGTTTCGGTGCGCAATGCAGTCGCAAAAGTCGGCGGCTCGTGATATTCATTGACCAGTCCCACCGGAATCAACATCATGCCGGCGCGTACTGCCCACGCGTCTGTCAGCAGAGCATCAACATATCCGAACTCGATTGCCAGAGCCCCGGGCGCGCCGCCTCCGACCAGGGCGTGCTCAATCTCGATCTCGGAATTGAAAAACAGGCGGTCGTTAAAACGGTATCCGAGGTACATAATATTGCGCAAAAAGTCAATCCTGTCTTTTGCAGAGGCTTCAGTGCCATCATCCCTTTTTGCGCTGAAGTTTTCATAGACCACCTCGCCGTAACCCGCCAGCGAAACACCGGTCTCCTTTTTAAAATAAACCCGCGAGGCTGCCGGGCCCAGACCAAACCGCCTCTGTTCTGTTTCTTCCTCCACCGCAACATCACCCAGCTTCTGCTTTTCGATTTCCTCAGTGAGAATTTCGATCTGGCGCATGAGTTCTTTCAGGGTATCCTGCCGCGCGACCTGAGCCTGAACCTCTGCCTGCAACCCCGAAATCACCAGAGAAACAAAAAAACCGATTGTGAACAAACGCATTCCTGCCTCCTGTTATGTGTGTGCCTCACCAGAGCGGTGGTCTCTTTCTACTACACCGCTACAGGCGAATAATGATTCTGCAAAAAGATTGTTTGGCGAACACTTGTTTTATTCATCAAACAAATGCGAATATAATAAAATCAAAAACAGTGTCAAGGTCTTTTTGACTTTTTTGTCCAAATAAACTTCAGCGACGTGCTACGTCCTGGCAGGAGAATGATCTTGATATTTAGGTACTGTTGTGGTATTATTTGCGGTTATCCAAA
>WFTM01000373.1 GCA_015485525.1 Candidatus Zhuqueibacterota bacterium
AATGAAACGAAAAATTCTGTTCGTGGATGATGAACCCAATATCCTGGCTGCCATAAAACGAACCGTTCGCTATACCAGAAAAAATTGGGATATCCAGCTGGCACACTCAGCCGAGGAGGCACTTGAGCTGCTCCATGCCTCGGACTATCCGGACCTGATCGTCTGCGATGTGATGATGCCGGGCATGACCGGGTTTGATTTATTGCAGGAGCTGCAAAAGAACCCGGAGACGGCGGTTATTCCGTTTATTTTTCTCACCGGCCGTGGCCAGAAAGACGATCACAGATATGGTATGGAGCTCGGGGCAGACGACTATCTGGTTAAACCATTTCAGCCGGACGAACTGCTGGCAGCCATCAATACGCGGTTGGAAAAAAAGGAAAAGCAGGAGCTGGTTTCACACGAGCAACTCGAAGCGCTGCGTGGCAGCTTTATTCTTGCCATGCCGCATGAACTGAGGACGCCTCTGAGTATCGTATCAGGCTATGCTGATCTGTTGACCGATCCGGCGATCGATATCAGCAGAGACGAGTTGGTGGAAATCGGCAAAGGGCTGAGCGATGCTGCCAGGCGGCTGAATCGGCTGGTGGAAAATTATCTGATGTATGCACAAATAGAGGTTGCTCTGGTTTCAAAAGACCACTACCCGGAGATTCGCGACGCACGTGTGCAAAATCCGGGCGACCTCGTGAAGGCGATAGCTCTGGCCCGGGCTGTGCAAAGCGGCAGGGAGGCTGATTTTAAAATCCAAACAGAAAATGCCCTGGTCAGGATTACTGACGAACACCTCGCCAAAATCGTCGAAGAGCTCATCGATAACGCGCTGAAATTTTCTGAAAAAGGGACGCAGGTGTTTGTACGGGCAGAACCTGAGAATGAAGGGTACACTGTTGAAGTTGAAGATAAAGGCCGCGGCATGTCCCGCGAAGCAATTGCAAATATCGGTGCTTTTATGCAGTTCGAACGCAGCTTTCACGAACAGCAGGGCACGGGTTTCGGTCTGGTTATTTCGCGCCGGCTGGCAGAATTACACGGTGGCCGGATGCAAATAGAAGGAGAGCCACAGCGGTTTACGCGGGTTACAGTCCATTTGCAGCGAGCGGAGGAACCGAATGATGTCGGGAGCACCGATGTATAGGATTATCTTTGTTGACGATGAACAACGCGTTCTTGATGGCCTCCGGCGGCTGTTGCGTCCGCAGAGACGTGAGTGGGAGATGGTGTTTGCCAAATCAGGGGCAGAAGCCCTTGAGATGATCGCAGCGGAAAATTTTGACGTCATCGTATCGGATATGCGCATGCCGGAAATGGATGGTTTCGCCCTTTTGACCCGGATACGCGAGCAGTGGCCACACATGATACGCATCATCCTGACTGGCCATACAGAGATGGAAGCCGTGCTCAAAATCATTCCGGTTGCGCATCAGGTTCTGCACAAACCGTGTGAGGTTACGGATTTAAAAAGTGCAATCGAGCGGTCGTTCAGATTGAAGACCTATCTTTCAAACGATGAGCTCCTCCGTATCATCGGCGGTATCGACAGTCTGCCCATACTGCCGGAAGTCTATGATGAGCTCACCCGCCAACTTGCTGATGAAAACACATCGTTCCATGCATTGGGTGATACTATTGAAAAGGATGCGGGACTGAGCGCCAAGGTTTTGCAGATCGTCAATTCAGCCCTGTTCGGTTTGCCCCACAAGGTGAGCAATATCAGTCACGCTATTCATATGCTGGGTATTAATACGGTAAAAAATCTGGTTATGGCAGTTTCCCTTTATCCCGATGGTGCCTCGAGTTATTCAGCAGCTAAGCTCTCTCTTACTCATGAGAGGCGACACGCCCTCTACGTCGGTAAAACAGCCGCGAGTCTGTTGAAAGATAAAGAATTGGCAGACACGGCCCAGACAGCAGGGATATTGCACGATATCGGTAAATTGGTATTGGCCTTGTATTATAAGAAAGAGTATGGCACGTTGATCGATAAGGCGAAGCAGGGCGAACGGGAACTTTATGAACTCGAACAAGACCATTTCGGGCTGACGCATGCAGAGGCCGGCGCCTATCTCCTGGGAATCTGGGGTTTGCCCTATGCTGTGGTGGAAGCCGTAGCTCTTCATCACAAACCAGAATTGATAGACCACGAGTACTTCCCGGCCGGCACAGCCGTTTTTCTCGCAAACCAGTTGGCTCATGCCGCTGAAAAACCACATTCAGATACGGCGATCGAAGAACGTATTGCAAGAATTGTTTCGACAACAGAACTTCAGGCCTGTTTTGAGAAAGACGTTTTCCGTTTGGAGTCGCACAAATCTTTGCAGGCTCTCTGTACGAAAGTATGATAGTGAGTCTGGTTATCCAT
>WFTM01000374.1 GCA_015485525.1 Candidatus Zhuqueibacterota bacterium
GCCAAGTATCAGAAGATGCAGAACTGTGATCTGCGCATCGACTATTGCAAGGGTGTGGAGTGTATCTGGTCCAACCCTGAGTGTGCCGGAAATAAAGTGAAAAACAACATGGAAGTTATGGCACAGTACATCATCGAGTTATTTGACCAGGCGAACACGAAAAAGATGGTGGCTGGCTGAAAGAAATCGTTTGACTTCACCTCACAGCAGGTTTGCTTATGAATACATTATATCTGATCATCGCATTGACCGCTTTTCTGGCCGGCGCTGTATCCAGCTATTTTTTAATTTCCCTCAAACTTCGCGGCGCCAGAAAAACATCTGAAGATATGATTCGGGATGCCCGGCGTGAGATTGAGCGCGAGAAGCATCAAACCCTGATCAAGGCCAAGGAAGACTGGTTCCGTCTGCGCGACGAGCAGGAAAATGAGCTGCGCAAGCGGGCAGAAAAAATGGATGAGATCGAAGCACGTCTGCTGGACCGGGAAAAGCAACTCGAGTCACGGGAGGAAGTGCTCAAGCAGCGCGAAGGGCTTGCCTCTCAGAAAGAACACGAGCTCACACGGCAGAGAGAAGCCCTGCATGTCAAGGATGAAGAGCTGTCGCGCATCATCACGGCGCAGAACGAGGCGCTGAGCAAGGTCTGCAACCTGTCTATCGAAGAAGCGCGCGAAAAACTGATCGAAAATCTGAAAAAAGAATATCGCCGGGACGCGGCTGAGCTGTACAAGACTCTCGTCGATGAGGCCCGGTCGAACGCCAATCGCGAAGCACGTAAAATCATCACCCAGGCGATCGAAAAACAGGCGGCTGAATATGCCTCCGAGCTGGCGGTTTCGGTTGTGAATTTGCCCAGTGAGGAAGTCAAGGGACGGATCATCGGCAAGGACGGGCGCAATATCAAGGCCTTTGAGCAGCTCTCCGGTGTCAAGCTGATCGTGGATGACACACCTGAAGCGGTCGTGCTCTCATCCTTTGATCCGGTCAAACGGGAGGTTGCCCGCGTCGCCCTGGAGAAGCTGATCAGCAGTGGCAAAATTCACCCGCAGCGCATCGAAGAAGTGTTGAAAGCTGCGGAGCAGGAGGTGGATAAAAGCGTATGGCGGGCCGGTAATGAAGTCGTGGCCTCGGTTGGCATCGGTAAAATTCATCCTGACCTGATCCGCACCCTGGGCCGGCTCTATTATCGGACCAGTTATGGCCAGAATGTTCTCATGCACAGTAAGGAAGTCGCTTTACTCTGTGGTTCTATGGCTGTCGAGCTCTCTCTGGATACACGCCTCGCACGCCGGGCAGGATTATTGCATGATATTGGTAAAGCGGTGAGTCAGAGCCAGGAGGGGACGCACACCCAACTGGGATTTGAATTGTGTTCGCAGTATAATGAAAATCCCATAGTTCTCAATGCCATCGCCTCACACCATGAGGACGTTCCTGCAGATAACCTGTACTCCGTACTCGTGGCAGCTGCCGATGCTATCAGTGGCAGCCGGCCGGGTGCGCGCAGAGACACTCTCGATGGCTATGTCCGCCGCATAGAAAAGCTGGAAAAGTTGGCTGATTCATTTGATGGGGTAGAAAAATCGTATGCGATATCTGCTGGCCGGGAAGTTCGCGTCATGATCCAGCCGGATAAAGTAAGCGATGCCGAAGCCGAGCTTCTTGTTCGCGATATCGCAAAAAAAATTCAGGAAGGTATGGACTATCCCGGACAAGTCAAAATAACCGTCATTCGGGAAACGGTTGCAACGGCTTATGCCTGAAACCAAAAGTGATGGAGTTGAACGATGCAGAAAAATATTCGCGTATATATCGCCTTTTCGGTGATGATTTTCGCCATGGTCTATTTGCTGGTCAGCGGTTTTGAGTCGGATAACCTGCTCTATAATCTCACGGTAAAAGAGCTGATCGATAAAGGCGATGACGGCCAGGGGCAGGGGTACCGTATTGCCGGGAAGGTGATCCCCGGATCAGTAGAAAAAGCCGCAGACCGGGTGCAGGTGCGCTTCAGCATGATGGATATCGAAAACCCGGACTATACATTGCAGGTTGTGTATGACGGCGTCTTGCCAGACACGTTCAAAGAAGGCAATGACGTCATGGTTGAAGGAACATGGGATGGCAGTGAGACGCTCAAAGCAACCAACATCATGACCAAATGTGCGAGCAAGTATGACCCTGCTGAGGAAGGCTCGAAAGGCGATTACAAATATAACTCAGATGAAAAAACAACGCCATAAAGCATATTAGAAGAACAGGCCAACCGCGGAAAACCGTCGGCTGGCCTTTTCATATATGACGACCGGATTGGTTTTGTGAGAGTGGCAAGTTGGTAAATCACTTTACTGAGACGTTTCTTTCAATTCTCTGATCACTTCGGCCTTGTCTGGCATGCGGGAGACTGCTGGCAGATTCGCTGATTACAAATATTTGTGGAGGAAAACTATGTTAGCCGAAATGGGACATCTCATTTTGATCGTGTCCCTCGCGACCGGGATCTACGCCCTCATGGCCTCTTTTGTCGGTGCAGTCAAGCATAACACGGTTCTGGCGATCTCCGGGCAAAGGGCAGCTTTTGCGCTGTTGTTTCTGCTCACTCTGGCGCTGCTCGGGATCGAGCAGGCCCTGCTGGCCGATGACTTTCACTTTCGCTATGTTGCCAGTTATTCCAGCCGTGCCTTACCAACGTTCTTCAAGATCACTTCGCTATGGGCCGGCCAGGCCGGTTCTCTCTTGTTCTGGGTATGGATTCTCGCCGGCTATACTGCGCTTGTGGTCCTGATATACAAAAAAAGCCAGGAACGTATCATTCCATACGTGATCGGCATTCTGATGGTGATCAGTGTCTTTTTTATCAGCCTGCTGGTCTTCGTGGACAGTCCTTTCGAGATGTTGGCCCAGGCCCCGGCTGATGGCCGCGGGCTGAACCCGCTGTTACAGCATTTTGCGATGGTCATCCATCCTCCGGTGCTCTATCTCGGCTATGTCGGTTTCGCAGTCCCCTTTGCATTCGGCATAGCCGGCCTGCTCAGCGGAAAGATAGACAACAGTTGGGTTAAAACCGTGAGACGCTGGACAGTCGTGCCCTGGCTCTTTCTTGGTCTGGGAATTCTGCTCGGCGGCAAGTGGGCTTATGAAGAACTCGGCTGGGGGGGCTACTGGGCCTGGGACCCGGTTGAAAATGCCGCTTTCATGCCGTGGCTGCTCGGGACGGCTTTTATCCATTCCATCATGATTCAGGAAAAAAAGGACATGCTCAAGGTGTGGAACATGGTGCTGATCATCCTCACCTTTACCATGAGCATCTTCGGAACGTTTCTCACCCGATCCGGTGTGATTTCCTCTGTGCACTCCTTTGCCCAGTCCGCCATCGGACCGATTTTTTTCGGGTTTGTGATTTTTGTGCTGCTTACTTCAGTCTATATTCTGATTCAAAATCTTCACTTGTTGAAGAGCAGCGCGCGCATCGAGTCGGTTGTATCCCGGGAATCGGTTTTTTTGATCAACAACGTCGTCTTTGTCGGTGCTTGTTTTGCTGTCTTCTGGGGGACGATTTTCCCTGTGGTTTCCGAAGCAGTGCGTGGTGTGAAAATAACAGTTGGCCCGCCCTGGTTTAACAGTGTCAACGTGCCGCTTTTCCTTTTTATTCTCTTTCTGACAGGCGTCGGCCCCCTGGTTGCCTGGCGAAAGTCCTCGCCGCAACATCTGAAGCGGATTTTTCTCAAGCCTCTTCTGGTTTCATTGGCCGGTCTTGTCATCCTGCTGATCATGGGTATCACCAAGATTTATGCACTGATCAGCTTTGTCCTGAGTATCTTCGTCACCGCGACGATTGTGGCGGAATTTCACCGGGGCGCGCGGGCACGTATGAAGGGGAAGAACGAAAGCTATTTTACCGCCATGTTCAGGCTCTTTGAGCGCAACAAGAGGCGATATGGCGGGTATATCGTGCACTTTGCCATGGTGCTGCTCTTTGTCGGCGTGACCGGCAGTGCCTTTGACACCGATGCGGAAGTCGTTCTGGCCAGCCACGAGTCGGCCAAAATAGGCAGGTACGAAATAACCTATCACGGTGCTCAGACCTTTGCCGACGAGCATAAACAGGTGCTGCGTACTCATCTCACGCTGAAAAGAGATGGCAAAGAAGTTGGAGACCTTTTTCCGCAGCGGCATTTTTATCTGGTGCAGGAACAGCCAACGACCGAAGTAGCGGTAAAGAGTTTTCTGAAGGAAGACTTTTATGTCGTCCTCAACGGCATCGATTCAGAAACAGATAAAGCGACCTTCGAAGTCCACGTCAAGCCCCTGGTGATCTGGGTCTGGATTGGCGGTTATGTTCTGGCGATCGGGACGATCCTGGGGTTGCTCCCGAACAAGCAGGAACAACAGCGCCGGAGAAATACAGTAACGAAAGAAACAGTCAGTGAACAACCGGAAACAGTATAGTAAGGAAGAACGAGAATGCCTATCACCCGTGAACTGATCCAGAAATTACCGAAAACCGATCTGCATGTCCACCTGGACGGCTCTCTGCGACCGGCTACAGTTGCTGAGCTGGCCCGCAAACAGAACGTCAGTTTGCCTACTTTTGACCATGAGGAGCTGGGCAAACTGCTGACCGTGCAGGGCCAGGTCGATAACCTTGCAAAATATATCGAAAAGTTTGAGATGACTCTTTCGGTCATGCAGGAAGCCGATGCACTGGAGCGCATAGCCTATGAACTGGCTGAAGATGCGGCCCGGGATAACGTTCGCTACATGGAAGTGCGTTATTCTCCCATCCTGCACCAGCAAAAAGGCTTGTCCCTCGAGAGTATCGTCGATGCGGTTCTCGAAGGGCTGGCTCAGGCAGAAAAGGATTTTCCAATCCGCACTGGTGTGATTATTTGCGGGATTCGCAGTATCAAACCAGAAACTTCGCTGCGCCTTGCCGAGCTGACCGTTGCCTACAAAGGCAAGGGTGTCGTTGGCTTTGACCTTGCCGGCGTTGAATACAATTATCCTGCAAAAGACCACCTGAAAGCGTTTTACCACGTCCGCAACAACAACATCAATACAACGCTGCATGCCGGTGAAGCCTATGGCCCGGCCAGTATCCACCAGGCTATTCACTACTGCGGTGCCCACCGCATCGGCCATGGCACACGCCTGATCGAAGATGATGATCTGCTCAACTATGTGCGCGATCACCGGATCCCGCTGGAAATCTGCCTGACCAGCAACGTACAGACGCGCAGTGTTGAGCGTATCGAAGATCATCCTTTCAAACATTACCTCGACAAGCGCATGCGCGTTACCCTGAACACCGACAACACCCTCATCAGCGGCACAACCATGACCGAAGAACTGTGGCTTGCAGCCAGGACCTTTGATATGAACTTTGAGGAATTGATGCGAACAATTCTGAACGGGTTCAAGAGTGTGTTTCTGCCCTTTGATGAAAAAGTCGAGGTCTATCAAAAGGCAAAGGCTGAGATTTTTGCCATGAAAGATGAACTCGAGGCCTGATAGACCCCGGATGACAATCGGCTTATCAGGCTTTTGCCGGGCGTTTCAGGCGACACGCCGGGAGCGCCTATGACATCTATGCCCGGGTGCGATGCTTGCGCTGTCATCCGGCGCTGTTGAGTACTTTCACACCTGCAGCCGGTTGGTGAGTGCACTGTCAAACCAGAAATTTATTGCAGCCTCATGCTGCGTTATGCGTTTTTACTTGCATCGAAACTGCGCCATTTGACACATTTTTCTGTGTGAAATGGCGCAGTTTTCTGTTGAACATGATTATGAGGAGGCACATCCATGCAGGAATATAAAAAAATTTTCAATTTACAGAAGTTGCCGGAGGGGGGAAAGGTCCAGGTCGAAGTTGATGGGTTGGAGATCGGCCTGTTCCGCATCAACGGAACGGTTTACGCAATCGATAACATCTGCAGCCATGCGCGCGCGCCCTTGTCTGATGGCGAGCTCGATGGCTATGAAATCGCCTGCCCATTGCATGGCGCACGCTTTGATGTCCGGACCGGTGAGGCGAAAACGGCCCCTGCTTTTGAGCCGGTTTCCTGTTATGATGTTAAAGTCGAAGGAGATGATATTTACATCGCGCTTTGAGCAAAAAAACGATGTGGTGACCATGTTGTGGTCTGCAACCTGAACGTGGAGATGAAAATGATCCATTTTGGCCTGTCTGACGAAGAGCGGCAGTTCCGTGACCTCGCTCATGAATTTGCCGAGAATGAAATCCGCCCCGTTGCGGCAGAGCTGGATGAGCAGGAGAAGTTCCCAGAGGAAATTTGCCGAAAAGCGTGGGAGCTGGGGTTGATGAACTGCCATGTCGGCGAAGAGTGGGGCGGCATGGGACTGAGCACGCTGGCGGAATGCCTGATTGCCGAAGAGCTCGGCTGGGGGTGCACCGGCGTCGGCACGACGCTGATCTGTAACACGCTGGCCGAAGCGCCGGTTATCGTCGCCGGCAGCGATGCGCAGAAGAAGAAGTTTCTCGGCCGCATGACCGAAGAGTTCGGCCTGTGTGCCTATTGTGTGACCGAGCCCGCAGCTGGCAGCGATGTGCAGGGATTGCTGACGACAGCTCGCCGGGCCGGTTCAGATTTTGTCCTCAACGGCC
>WFTM01000375.1 GCA_015485525.1 Candidatus Zhuqueibacterota bacterium
GAGTTAAATGGATAACCAGACAACAACAGAGCACTGGCGGGTGCTCAAACTCGTAAATTCAGAATAATGGAGCGATTATGAAATATCTGAAGCCCCTGTTTTTTCTTCTTATAGTTGCAGCCGTTCCTGCCGGCACGGTCAGCGCTCAGTCCACACCGTTCCTTTCGGATGGGGAAATCCGCATGCTCACCAATGAACTCTCCGGAGACCGTGCTTTTGAGCATATTCGCTGGCTTTCGCACTGGCATCGCAATTCCGGAATGGAAGGCTACTTCAAGGCGGTGGAGTATGTTATGCAGGCCGCGCAGCAGGCCGGCCTCGAGGATGTCCGGTTTATCGAACAGCCGCTGCCGGGCCCGGCATACACGGCCAAAAGCGCAGAGCTGTGGATGCTCGAACCTGTGGAAGTCAAGCTGGCGGATATCGGCGATCACGCGCTTTATCTCGCTGATGGCAGTGCTGACGCTGACGTTACCGCGGAGCTGGTGTGGATCGATGATGCCTCTGAAGCAGCGCTTGAGGGGCGCGATCTCGAGGGTAAAATCGTGTTGACGCGGGCCAACCCGAGTACGGCTGTGTACCGTGCGGTGTGGGGCAAAGGTGCCCTTGGTGTCGTGGCTTATCCTGTTTCAGAAGGCAAGTCCATGCTCGATTTCCCGGATCAGATCGCCTGGACGCGTATTCCCATGGCCCCGGAAGGGAAGAGACCGGCGTTTGCGTTTACGCTGCCGCCGCGCAAGGGCGAACTGCTGCGCAAAATTTTGATGACTGAAAAAATGCAGGATTATTTCGCTACCGGCAAACGCACGCCGGGTGGCCGTATCGTCGTGCATGCCAGGGTGGATACGGAGATCAACCGTAATGAGCCAAAAACCGGCTTCATCGAGGGCTGGATCCGGGGGAGTAGGTACCACGATCAGCAGATCGTTCTGACGGCGCACCTGCAGGAAGAGCAGGGCTCAGCAAATGACGACGGCAGCGGCAGCGCCAACCTGCTGGAAATCGCCCGTACCTTCTCCAAGCTGATCCGCGAGGGCAAGATGGAGCGTCCCCTGCGCGATCTCCGCTTCTGGTGGACCGATGAAATTTACTCTGAATACCGTTTTTTTCGCGATCATCCCGAGGAGCCGAAAAAGTTTCTCGTCAACCTGCATCAGGACATGACCGGTGCGCGCCAGTCCTATGGCAGCCGGGTGCAGCATCTCATCCATGCGCCGCATTCGATCACCTCCTATCTGGATGCTCTGCTGCTGAGCATCGGCACATACGTCATCCAGACGAACAACGCTTTCCTCTCTGCCAGCCGGGCAGGCGGCCTGCCGAGGCCCTTTACGCGCCCTATCTACTCCACGCGCGGCAGCCGCGAAGGGTTTAACGCTGCTTTTGTGCCCTACTTCGGACAGTCGGATTACATGTGCTTTGTCGAAGGGGCTATTGGTGTGCCGGCAGTCGCGCTGATCAACTGGGATGACCCCTATATCCACTCATCCGATGATGATCTCGACAAGATCGACCAGACACAATTAGCGCGCAACAGTTTTATCATCGCCGGGATGGCGAAATTTCTCGCCCGCGCACGTGCAGAGGATGTGCCTCTGATCGCGCAGGAGACCCTCACTGCGGGGCTGGCACGTCTGGCGCGTGAGCAGCGTATTGCTATGGATTTGATCCGTCGGCACGGTAAGGATGGCTGGACGGATGCGAGCCTGCTGCTTGAGCAGGGCGCAGAGAGGGAGCAGCGCGCACTGCGCTCAGTTGCGGTGTTTGCCGGTAAAGATAAAAAGGCCCGCAAAGTCATCGATACGCTTGCGGGCGAGTTGAAACGCCACGTTGCGGTGCAGCGCTCTACGCTGGAACGTTTCTTCTATAATATAGTGGGTAAAAAAGCGCGTGCGCAGGCAGCCACAGCCGCTGAAAAACAGGCGATGCGGAAAATTCCTGTCAATGCCACGCCGCTGGAGACCTATTTCAGCAAGCGCGGCTCAGTGCCGTGGCAGCCCGGACTGCATGGCATCATGCGGGCTGAGGTGTTCAATTTCGTCGATGGCACGCGCAGCTATTATGATATCTACAAAGCCGTCCGGGCCGAAGCCCTGAGCGCCGGCGCCTGGTACTATGGCACGGTTTCCCTTGAGAATGTCACCGCGGTGCTCGATGCTGCTGTCGAGGCAGGTGCCCTGCTTTTGAAGTAACCCGCTGCTGCCCGTGCGGCCCGGTTTTGCCGGGCTGTGCGCGGGCGCCCTTCCTTTTTTCTCACCCTTCCGAAATTACATCATTTCCTGCGAATTTCATTTTTGTTGTCACTGCTCCACAATAAAACGGCAAAATCTTCCGCTTTTGTGATGATAATTGCGAATCCTGACGCCCGGTATCAGGATGCAAAATTGTGATTTTTTGTCATAAAATGTTTAAAAACAGTGGTTAGTATTGTTTTGAGATATTCCATGATTGAAATTGGTTTTTCTTAATCAACACGTTGATTTCATTTTGGTATCGTTCTTGCCTAAACATGGCACCGAGTACGCCGATATGATTGTCAACAGGTTGTGACAATTGTTACACTACCCATATACCACAGCACGCACTGCACCTTAACGATTGGGTAAACGATGTCTTTGTTAGCACCACGGATGGGCACAAAAACCGCCGCAGCACTGCTGGCGGCAGGTGTTTTTCTTACGCAGCACGCACGCGTTTCCGCGCAAGGGCTTGAGTTCTGGAATACTGCAGACCGTTCACGGCCATGGATTTCTGAGATCAACCCTGCTGCGATTTCCTTTCAAAATAGCCAGATTTCGCTCGGCATAAAGGCCTTTCAGGTCGGCTTTCTGCCGGATAACGGCCTGGGATTGAAGGAAAACAGGCTCAACCTGAGCCTGCCCTGGCTGCTGCCTTTTGAGATCGGGCTGGGTGCGGATGTGCGGTATTATTCTGCGGGCGTGTATTCGGAAACCTCTGCTTCCCTGCTGTGGAGCCGGGAACTCTTCCACCGTTTTGCCATCGGCTTCAAAACCGGCATCGAACGCCGGGCTTTTTCCACGGATAATTTCAATATCGTCGATCCTGATGATCCTCTCCTCGCAGGTGGCCTTGCAATTACAAATCTGAACTTTGGCTTTGGTGCGTATTGGACGCCCGGCCGCTGGGAGCTCGGCCTCGGCGTCGATAAGATCAACAATCCCAACGTCGGCATGTATTCCGAAGCCCTTCTTCCGCGGCAGATTTCCCTCGCTGCCGGCTACCGCTTCGGCGCCTTCATTCCAACTGTTCTGCTGCATGATGACGGTCAGCAGTGGCAATTTGGCTTCACAGTGACAGCAGTACAGAACCGTTTTGGCCGCATACGCCTCGGGTACGAAACTTCCATGCCGGTAAAAGTTGAGGCCAGCCTGAACCTTTCGCGCAACAACCGCCTCGAGTATGGAATGGAGATGGCCCGCGGTGGTGCCCGCGGTGCCTCTGCCGGCACGCATGAGTTTATCTACACCCACATCCTGGGCCGTGCTCCGGAAATCACCCGCCCGGAAATACTTTTCTCCTCGTATAAACTGGAAATTCTCAAAGAGAAAACCGTGCGCAGCATGCCTCGAACTCTTTCCAAAAAGATGCTGGCGCAGAGCGGTGAGGTGATTCCCAAATATCTCTCCGGTAAGGGCGGCGCTGATAAAATAGTTGTGATCACCGCAGGCGCTCTGAGTGCCAGTGAGACGAATGACATCAAATGGCAGCGCTATAAAACCTTGCAGGACCGGCTGGGGCGCATGCTGCGCAACGATCCGGGGCTGGGTCTGTTTATCCGCGCGAACAAAAAGACGATTTCCGATGCACGTGCGATTCGTCGCGTGCTCGTCGAGCGCGCCTATGTCGATGCCGGACGCATCCGCATCATCCGCCAAAAGCCTGAACTGAAACCGGGCCTGCGTGGTTTCCAGCCCGGCCGGACGACGGTCGTGCACAGCAAGCCCCGGCTTTCACGCGAGCGGCTGGCGATCCGTTTCGCTGTGTCCGGTAAAACCCGCAAAACCAATGGCTGGCGCTTCGTCATCCGTGATGAGAACAACCGCCCGGTGACTGTCTTCAGCGGTAAGGGCAAGCTGCCCGGTGGCGTGGTGTGGGACTGGCGTGACCGCAGCGGCCGTCTCATCGGCCCGGGTAAATATGTAGGCTGGCTGGAAGTACGCACCACAGCCAACCGCATGCTGAAATCGCGCTCGCGGACTCTGGCTGTGGTACAGATCAACCGGACAGTGACTCTGAACTTTTCGGAAGACAATGTCCACGGGCAAACCCCAGCCGGTGCTGTGCCTCCTTCGATAACCGAAGAAGAATAACCCCGGGAGTATGATGGCGCGGTCTGCCCGCTGTGTTGAGGACACCCTGCCAGTCTGAAGGCGGATAGAGTGGTTTGAAGTAACACTTTTTTGAAAGTAAAGGAAACATATCGTCCGGAGAAGAGCTGCACATATCAGGCACCTTCCGGACGAAGCGTTCATCGGTGAAAAAATCGGAACAAACATCATGAGAATAACAGCAGCATCATTTCACACAATTGATGAGGAGTTAACAGTGAGAACACAAACGGCAATCGGACAGAGCAGGCAATCGATGATTCTTCGACTGATGATGATGATTTTGGTCGCTACCCTGGCAATGGGATCGTTCTCCGGTGCGCAGGCAGCGCCTGGCAAAAAGAAACAGACGAAGGCAAAAAAGGAAGCAGTCGCTGCGCAGAAGGCGGAGCAGGAAGAAGCCTCCATGACCGTCTGGACGATCATCGAAATGACGAGCTGGCTGTTCTGGCCTTTTGTCTTTGTCACAGCTTCCGGCCTGATGCTGCTCAGCTATCGCGGCCTGCGCGAATATCAGGAGGATGTGCGCGCGAAAGCTCTTTTGCAGGAAAAAATCGAGGCGCGTGATATTCGCAGGCTGGTGCGTAAAATTCAGGACAGCAAGCCGAACCGCGCCTCGCGCCTGATGTACCAGATCGTTGCGACGTTCAACAAAACCAACCGGGCCGAGCCGATTTCTGCTGATATCACCCAGTTTATCAACTCAGAACGCGAATCTTATGAGACCTTCAACCGGCTGATCAGCTTTTTTTCCGACACTGCCGGCGCACTCGGTCTGCTGGGTACGGTCTGGGGTATCTTCGAAACCTTTCATGGCGGCAAACTCGACGGCCCGACTATCCTGATGGGGATGAGTGTTTCACTGGTCACCACGCTGGTCGGTCTGATCATCAGCATCGTGCTGAACATGGGCGGGACCGGTATCTTTGCCATGTTCAATCGCCATCTGCGTACCCTGGGTGATCGAGCAGAGGAGTTGCGCCAGGCGCTGTTGCATCTGGAAATGCGTTCTGCCAACGGCCGTTCTGCCAGCGCTGCACGTTCGAACGATATGCCTGCAGAAGCACGTCGCAAGCCTGCTGCCCGTCGCCCGCAGCAACGCCCGGCTGAAATGCCGCCATTTGAAGAAGCTCCGGCGATGCCGGCTGCAAACGGTCATCGTCAGGAAAAGTCGCCGATCGTGGTTAACACTGAAAACAATCCGTGGGCCTGATGGCTTTCTGGAAAGGAAAAATCATGAATGCGCTGATTTGTTCTCATGGAACGCGAGGGAAAAACGGGCTAAGGATGGCCCTGTTGCTGGCTGCTTTGATTTGTCTGCCGCTGAAAAACGCCGTGGCCCAGGATACCCGGCTGGAAGTCAGCGCTTCGGTGCCGGCTTTCCTGGCTGCAACAGAGTTTGACCTGCGTTTCACCATCGGCTCTGCTGCACAGCCAGTTGACGGGCTGTTTGGGATCAGCTTTGAGCTGCACTATTCCAGTATCGAGCAGATCGAGCTGGCGGCTCCTCTGGTGCTGGAGAATATCGATTTTCTGCAGCCGGACGTGTACACCTTTGTCCGGCACGAGCCGGAAAACAAGGTTATTTACCTCGCGGTGAGCCGCAAACGAGGCGCTGCCGGCCAGGACGGCGCAGGACTGCTGTTCAGCCTGCCTCTGAAAATCAGTGCGCAAGCTGTTCCGGGGTGGAATACCTGCTTTACCATCCGCAACGTGTTTGCCAATGATTCCACCGGCACCCAGTTGCCGGTGCAGGCAGGGGATCCGTTTTGCCTCACTGTTGTCGAACCCGAGGTGGAGGTGGTGCCGAACCCCTTCACACCGAACGACGACGGTTTTAATGATGGCACTGAGTTCAAACGCGATGGCGGTATCCCCTCCAACTGGGTCATCATCATCATGGACCGTTCGGGGCGTACAATCCGTGAATTGCGCAATGGCGAAAATATCTGGAACGGCAAGGACAGCTCAGGGCAGCTCGTTTTGCCGGGTGCCTATCTCTATGTCATCAAGGATGGTGAACGTTTCGTCCGCCGCGGCCTGTTGGGCGTGGTGAGATAGGCAAGGAGACTATGGACAGGATGTTGTTGGCTGACGAACTGAAATTCGTCGGAAAAAACGGGAGAGCACAATCGAGAAGCAGGGAAGAAAAATCGATGAACAAGTATTCGGATTATCTCGATTCACCCGGAGAGAAATCATGAAAAACGACGAGTTTTACAGCCGCAAAAGAGTGCTGGTACAGCAGGCGCCGAGTGAGCGTTGCTATCTGCTGCAATGGTTGATTCTGAGCCTGATCGTACTGGCCGTGTTTTTCTTTTCCAGAATTGCGCCGGCAAATGGCCAGGTTCCGGGCGCTGGTGATGGAACCCTGCCGAAAATTCAGGCCCTGAATCTGCGCTTCTATAAAATTGATGCCTCGGCTTTTCCGCGCATCGTCTCCTATGTCAACGTCAATAATGATGTCGGTTTTGCCGTCGGTGCGCTGGATGAAAACAACTTTCGTGTTTTCGAAGACAGCCGCCGGCAACTGCCGATCGTGGTCGAAGAGATCACGACCGACTCGATCGGCGTCAACGTTGCGCTGGTCATCGACCGCAGCTCGAGCATGCGCCACGATGGTGCCATGGATGGAGCCAAGGCCGCAGCGAAAACCTACGTCAACCTGATGAACGGCCTGGATGAGGCGGCTGTGGTGAGTTTTGGCAACAGCCCGCGCACCGATCACGAGTTTTCCACCGATAAAACATCTCTCAATGCTGCAATCGACGGCATCAATTACGGTGGTGGCACCGAGCTGTATGATGCCATCATTCACACCGCCAACCTGCTCGGCAACAAGGACGGCAACAGGGCTATGATCCTCATGACCGACGGTGATGAAAAAGAAGACAGCGAGAGCAGCTATCAGCAGGCAAAAGCGGCTTTTCTCCAGCTCGGAATTCCGGCATTCTGCATTGGCCTCAACAATCAGAATACCACGATCGAAGCCAATATGATCGATCTGGCCAATGCCTCGGGTGGCAAGTACTACTACAGCCCGGATACCACACAGCTTGCGGAAATCTACAAGACGATTTCCACCCTGCTGCACCACCAGTATCGTGTCACCTACACGACAGATAATCCCCGCCGCGATGGCTCTCTGCGCGCTGTGCGCATGGAAGTCGATGTTGCTGCGGAAACAGCGGTCGATACCTCCAGCTACCGCGCACCGATCGACCGGGTTGCTTTTGTCCCGGTCTCTGCGGATGTCATTGCTCCGGGGCGTGAATTTACGGTTTCGGTCGAAATTCCGGCTTCGAGCATTCCGGTTTATCGCCTCAGACAGTTGCACTTTCAGATGCGCTACAACACGCAATATCTCGATCTGGTGCAGCCGGCCAATCAGGCCGTATCGCTCGGGCAATTGTTCGACCCGGCAGCAGAGAATCAGATGACTTTGAGTGTGGATGAAAATGCCGGTACCGTCGGCGTGACTATCGTGCGCAACAGCAGTGCACCCCTGGTGGAAGGCCGCGGCATGGTTGCACACCTGCGCTTCCGCGCGGTGGACCCTGTTCCCGACAATCTTTCTCTGCAGTTCCGCACCGTTTCCGTGCAGGCGTTTGATGACGAAAACCGCGAGATGCCCTCAGAAGGAGGCACGTTGCTGATGCGGACGTATGGTTACGTCACGATGGCGGTGACGACACAGGATACGTGCAGCCCGGGGCAGGATTTTGCCATCGATATCGTCATTCCGCAGGATGGAAAAGCCGTGCCTGAACTCCGCGATTTCAACGCGATTCTCAAGTATGATACCCGCTATCTCAGCATCAAACAGCCCCAGAGTGCCGGTATCCAGGCCGGTGCCTTGTTCGGCGGCGTTCAGGAGTATGCTCTGAGCGCCAGCATCAACCAGCCGGCGGGAGAAGCGGATTTTGGCGTGGCCAAAAAGAATGGCTTTGCCTACGTACAGGGACGGGGGCAGTTGGTGCGGATGGTTTTTGAAGTCTCCCCGGATATTCCCGACAGCACCGTGCTGACCTTTGCGCTGGTGCAGGCTTCCGCACGCGACGGCAGCGATTGGGATATCCCCCTGCAAACGCGCGACCTGACGCTGGCGAGCTATGGCTTGATGGTTTGGCCCGGAGACATCAACCGCAACGGTACGGTTGAGCTCACGGATGTCAATGCCCTTGGAGTGTACTGGGGCTTGCGTGGCCCGGGCCGTCCCGGCGAGGCTGATCCACTGCAATGGAAAGCACAGTTCAGCGGGCGCTATCCGGCTCCCGGAGCTGCCGATGCTGATGCCGATGGCAGCGGCCGCATCGATGAGCAGGATGTGATCCCGGTGGCGCGTAACTGGAATTTGACCCGGGGCAGTGCTGCGGCCAAGCAGGCTAACCGTGCTGCAGAGCCTGCGTCCGGCTCCGTGCGTTTACAGGTTGAGCCGGCCGGGGAAGGCCTGTGGCGCGTGAAAGTCCGTCTTGACTCCGAGCAGCCACAGAGTGTGACCGGCCTCACGTTTCGTATGAAAAAAGCGGCTTCTGATTATGAATTTAAAGGTGTGAAGTTCGGTGATGCCTGGCCGCAGACACCGATTTACATCGTCAATGAGGAGCGCGAGACCGGTGTGCTGGCCGGAGGATTCGTACTCACGCCTGAGGCCGGGGGCATGGTGCGCTCCGGCAGCCTGATTGATATCATTCTCGCCGGCGAAAGAGCGCCGCAGGCTGGAGATTTCGTCTTTGAAAACATGACGCTGGTTGGACAGAACGGGGCTGCACGCACCGTTCTCTCCGAGCTCGCTGTGGACAGCAACGAACCTGTGCCCTTTGATTTCACGGTTTCACAGGCGTACCCGAACCCATTTAATCCATCGACCCGCATCGACTATGTTTTGCGGCAGGCCGGTGATATCGAAGTGAGTGTTTATTCGGTGACGGGCCAGCGCGTGCTGCGTGAACAGCTCGGCAGGCAGGATGCCGGAAGATATTCATGGCAGTGGCGTGGCCAGGATGGCCGCAGCAATCCGGTGAGCAGCGGGGTGTACTATATCCGTCTGCGCGCCGTTGTGGAAGGGCAGGCGGCAGCTCTGGTGCAGCAGAGAAAAGTTGTTTTGTTAAAGTAAAAGACGATGCCGGAACGAAGATCGGACTGCAGCCGGAGTTAACTCTACAGGATCAGGCAGATGAAAATCGCTCAGCTCAGGGATAACATCATAAAACAGGGAAGAGACGTGAAAAAAAGCAACAGGACCGTGAAGGCGCTCCGGGGAACAGGATGTTCCCTGCGCAGAATTTTCCTGACCGCGGTGCTTGCGCTGGCCGCGGCAGCTTCATCGCAGGCGCAAGGTATCACTGCCAGCAGCACCCAGATGCCCTCTGTTCAGGCAGTTTTGACGACACAGTATAATCGTATCGACGCGCGTTCTTTCCCGCGTATCGTTTCATACGTCACGGTGAGCGACAGCAATGGCAATACCCTGGGCGGTCTGACGGAAAGTAATTTTGAAGTCCGCGAAGACGGCACGCGCGAGCTTCCCATCGAGGTCGTCGAGCTGCGTGATGACTCTATTGGCGTCAGCGTGGTGCTGGTGATCGACCGCAGCACCAGTATGCGCAATCAACCGATCGAAGATGCCCGCAATGCGGCGATGACTTTTGTCGATCTGATGAACAGCAAGGATCAGGCTGCTGTGGTCAGCTTTGCCTCAGACGTGCGCACCGACCACGGGTTTTCACAGGATAAGGATTCCCTCAAAGCAGCGATCAGTAAAATTCAGGCCAAAGGCGGTACCGCCATTTACGATGCTCTCGTGCACACCGCAAATCTGATCGAACCGGTGCCGGGCCGTAAGGCGATCATTCTGCTCACGGATGGTCACGATAAAGACAGCCAGAACACGTATGAAAGCGCGATGAATGTCGTGGTGCCGATCAATGTGCCGGTGTTTACCATCGGGCTCAAGGTCGGCAGTGAGGAAGAAGTCGTGCTGCAGAACATCGCGCGCGATACCGGCGGCCAGTATTATCGCAGTCCGAAATCGAACGATCTCGAAGAAATCTACAAAACAATTTCAGCCCTGCTGCACCATCAGTACCGCATCACCTACACCACGCACAACGACACGCGTGATGGCTCGCGCCGGCTGGTTCAGATCGATGCGCTGGCGCTGAACAGCAGCAGCCAGGATACGGCCAGCTACCGTGCGCCTCTGGATATCACCACCTTTGCCCTGGCGACCCGCGATGTGCCGGTACCCGGCCGTTCTTTCATGCTCGATGTCGCTATCCCGCGCGATAGCCTCGAAGTTTTTGGCATGAAAAAACTGACGTTTACCATCAGCTATCCGACGGCTCTGATGGATGTCAAACAACCGGCTGCCCAGGCTATTTTTGCCGGCAGGTTGTGGGGGGCGTCTGATTCATACACCCTGGCCGCTGATATCGATGAAACCGCTGGTACTGTAACCCTCACGCTGGAAAAGAAAGACGGGGCAGATACCATCACCGGTACCGGGCTGGTCGCGCATCTGACGTTTTCCCTCGACAGCACGCTCCAGGATGGCCAGGCGCTGGCATTCCGCTTTTCCGATCTGCAGGCGTGGAACGGCGATGGTGTTGCACTCAAAACCCAGACCCGGGACCTGGTGGTGAATGTGTACGGGGTATTGACCCTGGCAGCGGCGACCAATCAACAGTGCAGCCCGGGGAAGCCATTTACCCTGCAGGTGGAGTTCCCGAAAGATACGAAGGCGCTTCCGGGCATGCGTACAGTGAACTTTGTGCTCAGCTATCCCCGGCAATACCTGACGCCAAAGCAGCCCGTGGAAGCGGCTGTGCAGGGCGGAACACTGCTCGGTGGTGCGGATGAATATAATTTGAAAATCGATGACAAAGGGTCTGAGGGAAAACTCGTCATCGATCTGGCGCAAAAATCTACCTATCCGCTTATTGCCGGGCAGGGCGAGCTGCTGCGCGTGCAGTTCGATGTTTCCCCGGATCTGCCGGACAGCACGGTGCTGACCTTCGCGCTTCAGGAGATTTTTGCTCACAACGATGCCGGCTGGCAGTTGCCCGTCCGCCCGCGTAACCTGACACTGGCGAGTTACGGCATGATCGTCTGGCCCGGTGATACGGACGGCAATGGCAGCGTCGAGCTCAGGGATGTCAATATGCTGGGTGTGTACTGGAATATCTCCGGACCGGGCCGGCCGGATGAGCAGGACCCGGTAGCGTGGAAAGGGCAGTTCAGCGGGCGCTATCCGGCGCCGCAGGCTGCGCACGCTGATGCTGATGGCAGTGGCCGGATTACCGAGCTGGATCTCGTGCCTATCGCAGTCAACTGGGGGCGTACCCGGGGCCAGGGAGCGGCCAAAAGCGCCGCAGCCCGGCCAGCCAGCGGTGATGTCCGTCTGGAAATGGAGCCTGTAGAAAACGGAGCACAGCGGCGTGTGCGGATTTTTCTGCAGAGCGAGGCACCGGAAAATGTTCGCGGCGTAGCGCTACGCATCAAACTCGGAGACGCCCGGCTGATTTCCAAAAGCCCGCGTCCGGGGAGTTTCTGGACAGAAACGCCTCTGCTGGTGGCAGAGCCGGCCGAGGCAGGAGCTGTGCTTGCCGTGTGCGCCATGCTGCCTGCGGATGTCGCACACGTGGGAGCAGAAGGTGGCACGGTGTTCGAATTTGAGGTGAGCACAGGTGCTGCAGCCCCGAATCTGGAGATGGAATCAGCCGCTCTGATCAGTGCAGATGGGACTGTCTGGCCTGTTGAAAACCGCGGCAGTAACACCGGCAGCCTCACTCCCGGGCAGTTTCAGTTGCTGCCGGCCTATCCCAACCCGTTCAATCCGAGCACGCGGATATCCTGGCAGGTACCCGGGCCGGCGCGCGTGCACGTTGCAGTTTTTGATGCGACCGGACGTCTTGTTTACGAGACTGAGGAGCAGGCTGCACAGGCCGGTATTTCTGGCTGGACCTGGAACGGGCTGAATCTGGCAGGTGACCGTGCCGGCAGTGGTACCTACTTTGTGCGTGTTTCTGCCTTCAGCCCGGATGGCATGCGCTGGCAGGGACGCCAGAAGATCATTTTATTGAAGTGAAGTAGTGGTGCGTTCCGCTCAGAAAAATGGAGAGAAGCAGGTGCAGGATAATACCAGGAGAGAAAGATTATGAAAATTAAGAGAAACGCCGGCAACAGCAGCCTGATGATCCGCATGATCGATGTGGTGTTCATCCTGCTGTTCGGTTTTATCGCTGTGTCGCAGATTTCCCGGGCTGAACAGATAGACCCGGCCAAGAGTACGGAGGCCGAGGATGACGCGCCCAAGGGGGCTGAAATCGTCATCATCGGTGTGCGTACCGATGGTACCTACTCTGCCGAGGGCGGGGAAGAAACGTTCAGAAGCACATCCAGCCTGCGCCGCTATCTGAAGCGTCGCAATGCGGAAATCCGCTCACAGGGTAAAAAAATGGGTGTGCGTATCCGCGCAAATTATGACGCACCGACAAAACGCGCCCTGGCGGCAGCGAAAGTCTGCAAAGAGCTGGGAATTCCCAAGGGGTTGGACGTCATCAAAGTGAGAGGACAATAACGATGGGTGAGAGCAGAACCATGATCCGGCTGATCGACGTGGCGCTGATCATTCTGATGGGCTTTATCGCTATCAGCCGGTTGAAAACAGAGTACGTGCATCTGCCGATGGTCGGAGATGCAAAGGCTCCGAAAAAGAAGATTCATGCCGCACGCCTGGCGGTACACAATTCCTGGTACGAATTGATCGATAACGGACGCAAAAAGCGTCTTTCTGATGTCGAAGCGCTGGATAAGCAGTTGCTGGCAGTCAAACGCAAGTACCAGCGCAAAAATATCGAACTTGTCGTCAATCTTGAAGCCCGCAAATCCAGCACTATGCAGGACCTGGTCGATGCGCTGGACATCTGTCAACGGTACCAAATAGAGAAGAACCTGGATTATGACAAGATTAACTGAGTACATACAGGAAAAAGACAATCTTCGTCCTCTGTCGATGTGGATCACCTCTGCGATTTTGATCCTGGTGTTTTTGTTTGCGCAGGTGGTGGGCTATTCCAGCCCGCGCGAGCCTGAGGTGGAGAAAAAGCGCATGGAAATCCGTGAGCTGATGAAGCTGACTTTCAAACCTGAGGCCAAGAAAACGCCGAAGAAACGCAATCGCGGGCCGAAAAAGAAGAAAAGCAATCCCAAAGCCAGGGTTGCGCGCAAGAGCAAGCCCAAAACCAGACCAGTGGTTGAGAAACCCAATGTTACAGAGCTGCTCAAAGGGCTGAATACCAAAAAATTGAGCAAGACGCGCAGCACAACCCGGCGCAACACGCCGAACACGCCTGCACAGCAAAGCAAGGGCATCTCTACCAATACGAAACGGCCGACACGGCACAGCTCGAATGTGGATATGAACATCAGCTACAATTCGCGCCCATCACACCGTCCCAGCGGGCGCCGTGCTCCTGCGGGTTCAGCCGCCGGCGCAACCATTGCCGCCGGCAGCGCCAGCCGCGGTGCTACGGTGGCCAATGTTGACGGCAGTGCTCTGGCCGGACGCACCTCAGCCCGCACCACGCGCGTAGCCGGCTCCGGTGCTGGCGGGGCTAAAATTTCCATGCCTACCGCTTCGGGAGAGGGCGAAGCAGCCCTCGATCTGCATGCTCTGATCAAATGGATGAAGGAACATCCGGGCAAAATTCCGCCGCTGGTAGCCCATGAAATGGGGCACAAGGCCGGAGATTTGTCCTCGGCAGTCCAGTTCACCATGGGCGGCAAGAATTACACGATGTACCTGTCCTGTAACGAAGTGGAGATGTTGCTGCGCGTGTGCCTGATCGAAGGCAACGATTTTATTCTGCTCAAGGATAACGGCATCCGCCAGGAAAGCAATTACCTGACCGTCGGCGACGTCATGCGCAAGGGAGCGAAAATCCAGTCATTGATTTCCCGGCGCGAAGCACCGCGCAATATGGCGACCAAATTTTACAGCATTTTCTGGAGCTGGTGGCAGAATGAGAGCAAGTGATCCCCTGGCCGGAATGATGCCAAAAAGAAGGCCGCTAACCTGAGGCAACAACTGGATAGGTATCTATTGTTGAATATAAGTTCTGTATAACAAACAGGTCAGCCTGGTTTCTGCAGAAAGCATGAATTTCCCAGGTCATCAGGCGCCGGGGGAATTTCAGGATAAATCATCGTGAAACATTTTAACCGGGAGTAGGATATGGTGAAGGATTACCGAAAACTGATACCGCTACTGACGAGCCTGCTGGTTCTTAGCCTGGCGGGCTGCGCCTCTTCCTCGCGTGAAACCACGCGCAGCCGGCGTGCGATGCGCGTTCCGCCCGGCCTTGACAGCACGACAGTGGCTCGTGCCAACCGCATGGGCGACGCCAGTTTTGTCTCGTCCCGGCGGGAGAAGGAAGCCGAATCTCTGGTGCAGCAGAGCAAATCCAGAATGAAGAAAGTCGATGAATTCTGGGCCTATCTCGACGGCAAGGTGAAAAAAGGCCGTCTTTCACGCACCGAGCAGGCGCAGTTTGACAAAGCCTATGCCGATGGGGCCAATGCCCTGGCACGCTGGAAAAAATTGACCAACAATGGCCGCAACGAAGCCGCTGCCCGATCGGCCATGCAGTATTGCGAGCAGGCGCGCCAGCATCTCGAACGTGCGGTCAAGCTGAATCCTTTTGATAAAAACGCCCGGCTGCTGCTCTCGGTCACCTACTATAATTTGCAGCATATTTTCGGACAGGACAATAATTACGCCCGGGCTGTCGAAATCCTCGAACGCCTGACGCGGATCGAAAAGGGCGAGCACGATCTTTACCGGCTGCTGGCGGAAAATTATATGGAGTTGAAAGATTATGACAGCGCGCTGGAAAATTTTCGCAAAGCGGAAATGGTTCTGGTGAAAACCAGTTTCGATGCACCGCCGGATACCTCGACGCTGTACTATTACAGCTACATGCAGGGTGATATGTTCGCCCGAAAATACGACGCCCGCTCGGCTCTGGCCATGTTTAAACGTGCGAAAAAATTTGCCCGCAGCAAAGATGAACGCGCAGATGCTGAAAACTACATCAAGTGGATCAACTGGGACGGCGGCAATATCCGCGCGGCGGAAGCATGGGATCAGATTTTGAACCTTGAAAGCAAAAAGGCCTACCGGGAGATGGCCTCGGCGGCAAACGCCCTGCTGCCGAAGCTGCGCACGCGCAAAGCCAGCCTGACAGTGCATCATCGCCTCGCTGTGGTCGAGTTCGAATTTCTCAATCGCAAAGCACAGGCTGTAGAGCGCATGCGCCGGGTTTTTGAGGCCATACCGGCTGCAGCGCGCAAAAATCCAGATGAACTGACTACTGCCTGGCTCGATACCTACGGCGCCATGCTGTACCGTTTCGGCGTCGAGACGCGCGAGCGCGGTGAGAAAAAGATCGCCCTCGCCTATTTCACCAAAGCGGTCAATTTTAAATGGAACGAAATGGCGAAAGCGCATTTCGAACTCATGACCCTGCTGTGGAATACACCGGAAAAGGCCATCGCGCACGGGAAAAAGGCGCTGGCTAATGCCAACGGGCTGGATAAGGTACAACGCTGCGAACTGCTCTCCCTCATGGTCAAAGCGCACAAAAGCGCCGGGCTGTATGATGACGCCAGAGGATATTTCACACAATGGAAACAATGCCAGAGAGGAACGACTCATGCCACGGAATAAAACCCTGTTGATCGCGCTGTTGCTGTTTGTACCCCTGCAGGTTTTCGCTCAGGGTAACCGTTTTGCCAAAGTTGATCAGGAAGTGGTTCAGACAGCCACGGTTGTTGAGCCGCGTTTGCTGAAGATGTTCAGCGAAGATTTCATGATCCCGGAAGAACAAGTCACCAAACTGGTGATCTATGACCTCAGCGGTGATGGGTTCGGTGAAGGGGATATCGCGCGGACGTTCCCGGGCGGGCGTTTTTATATCGTCACACCGGGACAGCGTACGCAACGCATCATGAATGAATGGAGTTTTGGCGGGAATATCAAATTCACGGCGCACAGCTCAGACCCGCCCGAGGTTTTCGAGAGCGCGCCCGATTCAGTACGCGCCATGGGCGGCATTTTTGCATCTCTGCTGCGCGGGCTGCGGCGCAATTACAAGGGCACACCGATCAAAATTCACCTCGAACAGAACGACGGTGTTACCTCGGTGGAAATGTGGGGATACTCCCCCGAGCTGATGAAGTATATGCCGCCGCCGGAAAACAAAGTGCCGGAAGAAGTCCCGGTCATGAAACTGATCTATCTGGAAAAAACCGTCGTCGATTCGGTGATAACCACCGGTCTGAAGTGACCTGAAAATTCTTAATCCTGATTTATTCCTCTCCTGGGCCTTTTCGGGCAGGTCTGACCTGTCTGAAAAGGCTTTTTTTATTGCGACCGGATTTTCGGGCGCGCTGTGCGCGCTTGCCTCGTCTCGCTGGCATTGCCCCTTGTCGGATGATTGCTTACATTGCTCGCTGGTTGAGTGGGAGCGACGCTGAAGCGGGGTGACGGGCGAGAGCGTTTGTAGTGCACGCTTCAGCGTGCCCTGGAACTGCCACTGTTCCCGTGTCTGGCCCGGCAAAATGCAAATAAGTCCGCGTGCACAGAACATTTTTCTTTGGCGTGAGCAGTGTCATCGACCGGGTTGAGTGGCGGTGACGCTGGAGCGGTGTGACGAGAGGATGAGTAAATAAACAGGGTTGGAGTGGTGATGAAAAAACGTTTTTCTTTTTTAAAAATCAGTACCGGTGTCCTGGTGTTGGTGCTCGCTTTGGCTGTGCTTGCTCTGAAGAAGGTTGACTATCAGCCCTA
>WFTM01000376.1 GCA_015485525.1 Candidatus Zhuqueibacterota bacterium
CTGAGGAGACTCCATGCGCAACCGAAAGACATCTCGCAGACTCAAAGTACAACGTCGCGGTTTATCACCAGCACGCGGTCGTATTCTCTCCCTTTCGCGTATGCACTACCGGCGCGTCATCGCCTGCACTGCAATGACAGGCAAAGTGCGTGCTTCGGCAGCCAATGAGCTGCTTGCCCGTGCTCAGCGCCGCAGCATAGCTGGGAAGACCGGGCTGAGTATCGGCACCAGCACTGACAAAGAAACCGTTTAAGCTTTATAGCCCCTCCCGCCTCCCTGTCTTGCCCTCCTGCCCTGAACAACATATGCCTGAAAACACAACCATCATAAGATGAAAAAAATATCTTCCGAAAGTCTGCCCACGATCCGGAAAGAAACCGGCACTGCGCTATGGCCAGTATGGGACAAAAAGATCGTGTGCCTGCGACAACGATCGGATAATTTCGCGAAAACCGCCCTAACTTACTGAATATCTGTCACATATATGATCACCTTTTCATTTAACTATCCCCGATAGCGGACGATCACCTGGTTACAGCAGAAAGACGGCAGAGTCCGTGATACGAAATTTTTCTCGTTTCTATCTCGAAACGCCTGTCCTGATGTAGATAACGCAACGGTTCGCATGAGGGCGGTTGGGATAATTTTTTCGGCTTGTATGATTCCACCAGCGCATATGGCGCTTTTTTTCATTCAACCCGCACATACCGGCTCAGGCCGGCGTATCCGGCATCAGGTACTCTGCCAGGTATGAGACCCGAAAATCCCGGAGGTTCAGGTTTTTTCGGCTATCCCATTGTCCCGGCAAAAATGGCATCTCAGCCATCAATCGGGATAAATTTTTCTGCATAGCCCGCGGCAGAGTTGCCGAAAGCAGGGTTAATCAAAGGCCAGAAAATTCAGATTCAAGCTACAATGACCATGCTTCCGGCAACAGAAGCCTGAGCGCACGCAAGCCCGGATCGAGTCTTTTCCGGCCTGTTCGGAATCGAGAATAGCGGTTGGATTTACGGAGTCGATACTGTATGAAACTGATCGGATTTGAGGAGGGGTTATTCCCGGAGTTGGATAACTACAACGCCGGTTTTAACAAGGGATCGCGACGTCTGAAAGTGACCATCGATACACTTGCAGCCAAAACGCACTATATCGAAAATTATCCGGAACTGCTCTTCAACACCCTTGACCTGCTGCCGAACATCAGAAACCATCGATGCAGCCACGGAGAGAATGAGCATGCCGGACGCGATTATGATATGAGCCATATTTTTTCGCCGATCAAAATCGTCGGCGATGTCATCGACACGGTGCACCTGTTCGAGCATGTAGCGCTGGAAATTCAGTGCCAGGTAGCAGAGATGCAGGAATGCAGCGGTCTGACCTGTAACTACTGGGAGCCGGAAACCCGCTACGATGTTTTCATCGAATATGAGGAAGCGCCGATAGCGGAATTTTCCTGCCTGACTTCGCTGAAGCTGATCAACTCGCAGATCAACACGCCGGAGGAACCGTTTAATATCCGCGATGTGCTCATGCTTGCCACGACTATCGCGCGGCAAGAGGTTGAGGACGCCAGCAGCCTTTCCAGTCATCTGGGCTGGTCCAATGGCAAACTCAATCGCATTATAGCCGAGCTGCAGGAATTGAAATTTCCATTCAGTGCCCATCTGCCTGCGGCCTGAGGCCCAGGCAGGGCTCACAGTACAGGGGCGTGCAATACATCTTGTGCAAATGGATCAAGCCCTGCTGTGAAAATGCCCCTTTAGGCCTGCGTTTACCGGACAGCCCGAGCTGTTTGCGCATGGCACGGGTGATGCCGTTCTCCTGCAAGGCGGGAAAACGCAGATAGACTTCCAGCGCGCGATTGGCGATAGTGCCTGCCGCAGCCTCCCTGCCGTACAGTACCAGTAAGGGCAGAACCGTATTGACGACCAGATCGCCTGCCCGGCTTTCGCCGAGCAGGTTCGCCATCTCCAGGTTTCTGTTCGCGCTCCCGGCCTTGAAGTGATAGTGTGTCCGCCAAAACTCTGATGCTGATATGATAAAAAAACGCCGCAGTTCAACACCCACCTCTGCCGCACTCTTCTGTTGTGCGACGATACGCAACACCGTTTCCAGCATACCCGCCTGAAAAAACCGCAAAACAAGCTCTGCCAGCGCAGCGATGCGCCGCGTGGGGAAATTTTGTGGTCGCAGCCGGAAGAACTGCCAGCTCCCCTGAGGTAAAGGCTGAATCTGCAACGCATGCTGAAGAGTCTGCCACAATTCCCGCCGTGGCCCGACATAGCTGCGTATGGCTGAGTCCCACTTCTCCCCTTCTTTTGCTTTTTCGAGAAAACCAGCGGCTCCGAACAACAGAGCTGTTACCAGCTCACAGGCCTGCTCCGGAGGATGCAAGCGCAGCTCGTTGAAAATCAGATCAACGGGCACGCGGCGGGCCAGCTCGCGAAAGGGCTGACGATTCTTGGCAAACCCCAGCGCGTCGCAAATCTGCTCATACAGAAGCTGATCCCACGATCGTTCGGCAAGCAGCTCTGACAATGCGGCGATACGGTTCTCGAGCCTGTCCCGTGCCGCTTTTTCGATGGTGGCGAGAATCTGCTGGTGGCTCCGTTCGCTGAGGGGGCAGTCGAACAGGCTGGCTGTTTCCGCTGCGGGCGCCACTCCCGGGCCATGCAGGCCGAACAGGTGCAATGGGATCACCAACGCGGGGATCACCCGGCCATCCTCGCTGCGTATGTCCGCTGGCGGCTCGGAATCACAGGAGAGGTGCAAAATGACGCGGTTGTATGCCGGGTCTTCATGATGACCGTGCTGGTACCAGTCGCGGGCGGTGAGATGAATCTCGATATCGCCCTGCACCAGAGTTCCATTCAGTCGCAGAACAGCATCACGGAAATCCGGGCCGGCATCACGGTTATAGCGACCGCGGCGGATCACTTCGACGGTCTGGCCGCTCTGACTGAGGAGCGGGCGGGAGAAATAACGCGAATTGCGCCAGAAATCATGCACATCCCGCTCGCTGAGAGCATCTTCGATTCGCATGAGCACACCCCCTGTGTCTGCGATTGTGGAGAGAAAAACGGGCGACCCTCGCCCGATTGTCGCTTATTAGTGGCGCCCCCCGGAACTGTGGCGTCCGGCGTGGTGTGGCGATTACATGTTCAGCCAGTAATTCACTTTCAACAACAACGTGCTGTTACGCGTGCTCACCTGGCTGGCGCCGAGATCCCAGAGATGATTATAGACCAGATAGATGTTGCTGCCCGGCCGGTAGTAAAAATTATACAAAAAATTGATAGAAACAAGCTCGGCCGTACTGTTCCACTGGATGTAGGCCTTGGCAAACATATCGGTTGAGAACGTGTACACCAGCCGCGTAGAAAGGACATGCGTGGTAAAAGCACCGGGGGGCAGATCGATTTTGTTGCCATTATAGGACAGGTCGATGGAAAACTGGTTTGAGACCCGCCAGAGCATGCTGAGATTGCCGCCCAGGGCATTGCCGCTGAAAAATCCGCCGGCGTTGCCACCGATACGCAGGGCTACCGGCCGGGCGCGGTCGGTGCGCAGGAAAAAATTGACGTCGGAGAACTCGTAAATCCCCCGGGGAATGACGATGTTTTTATCGGAATTGATGGTCCAGTCAAAATCAAGCAGTTCATACATGCGCCTCGGCGCGATGAACAATACATGACCGGCCTCAAACTGCGTGAACGAGGTGAGCTGAAAACGCCGGGTCTGCAGAACGTTGTTCTGATCTGTCAGATAAGACATCTCCGGGCCGGCAAAAAAACGGCGCAGCCAGGCCCAGTCCGGCCGCACACCCAGCCCGGTTTCCACATTGGTTCTGCGGATACCGGTGCGCAGAATAAAACCCATGTGGTCGGCGTTGAAATCATCCTGGATATCGGTGTAATTGACCCGAAAGGAATAGCGATCGCTGCGGTGGTTGAAAGCGAGAAACCCGGCCAGATCACGAGCATTGACAGCACCGTATTCGCTGGTTTTGGCCAGCCAACTGCTGATGACCGTGTTGGCACCGAAGGAAAAGTTCGCGTCTGCTACAAACGTTCTGTTAAATTCGTCATTATCCAGAGCATCGCGTGACAGCACCATGGCACCGACATAGGAGCGCTCCAGGACCGGGCGGCGAAAACGCAACGCCGAGTAGTTTCGCCTCGGCAGGCTCTCATCGCCATCGCTGTAGCGGTCTGTAACCACGTTGAGCAGACCGATCTCCAGCCCTCCGGCATTGCCGGTGATCTTCGCCCCGCCGAGGATTTTGACTTCCTGCCCGGCGCTCAGACCGATACGCCTGCTGTAGAAAAGCTGCTCTGTTGGCCCGCCACGCCCGGGTCTCCCACCTTGCCCGATACCGAAAATGCCGGCGCCTTCGAGGAAAAAATCGCGCTTTTCCGGAAAAAACAGACTGAAACGGGTCAGATTGACGCGCTCCTGATCCGCCTCGACCTGGGCAAAATCCGTATTCACGGTCACGTCTGCGATCAGACTGGCGGTCAGGCCATACTTGAGATCAAGACCACCATTGAACACCGTGCTGCGCTGCAGGGGGTCGAGGTTATCGCTGCGGTCAAAACCGAGGCCACTGAGATTGAAGGGCTTGATCTCCAGGCGTTTGCGGCGGCGCATCTGCTCAAGACCGACGAGATCACCCGCTTTGGAAACTTTGAAAAAACCCCGGTTGCCAAAGCCATAGTCCCTCAGAATCGGCGACCAGTACACATCCTCGCGCTTGCGGCCGATGTAGCGCCCGAAGTTGATCCCCCAGCGCGGCTCCCCGTCTATATCAGGATAACGCAACTGGTTGAGGGGAATGCGGATTTCAGCAGTCCATCCCTGTTCCGTAATCTGAGACTCCACCTCCCAGACGCAGTTCCAGTCTGTATTGACGACTTTGCCCTCATCACTGATCTGAGCATCGCGGCGGGCACCGAGGGGATTGGTTTCAAAATAGAACGCGTTGCGGCGGTCGAGATAGGTATCGATGAGGATGCGGATATAGTCATCGCCCTGCAAATCCGCATCTGTGCGCATTTCGCGCGCGACGATTTTATCCGGCTCGCTGTCATAACAGAAAAAACCGAGATAGAGATTCTGATCATCGTAAAGAATTTTCACTTCGGTTTTTTCCGTACCAGCTTCGCCCTCTTCCGGATCGCGCTGGGTAAAATCAGCGACAGACTGAGCATGTTGCCAGGCCGGGTCATCGAGGCGGCCATCGATTTTCGGCGGTGCCAGGCGGCTGTTACCATTACGTCCGGCGCGCATACGCTTGCGTTTTCGCGGCCCGGATGCATGAGCATCTGCACTCTGCCTGCTGCCGATATAGTGGGCGGTGATCGTCTTCTGCGCCTGCACAGAATCGATATGGGCTGAAACGAGAACAAGGCTGATCATCATCAAAGCTGTATGGGAAAGAGATCGTAGCAATCTCTTGCACAGAGGCGAATTGTTCATAGAATCCTGCAC
>WFTM01000377.1 GCA_015485525.1 Candidatus Zhuqueibacterota bacterium
GGCAGACCCACAGAAAACTGTCACATGAGGAAAGGAAGGTAAACCATGGTACTGAGAAACATCAAGTGGGGGATTCTCGCTGCGCTGATGTTTGCACTGCCCGTGCAGGCACAACGTACGCTGATTCACGCCGGCCGTCTGATAGATGCGGCCTCGAATTCTGTAAAATCAGAGATGACGATTGTCATAGCTAAGGGAAAGATCGTCGCTGTTCAAAAGGGGTATATGGCACCAGGACCGGGAGACGAGGTGATCGACCTCAAAGAGAAGACAGTGATGCCCGGCCTGATGGATATGCATACGCATATGGCAGGTCAGTTTGAGAAGGGAGGTTATATCAAGCGGTTTCAACTGTACCCACCGGAGACTGCGCTGGTTGCTGTGAAGTACCTTGAACGCACGCTGATGAGCGGCTTTACAACTGTCCGGGATGTCGGTGGTGGTGAGAGAGTTGATCTGGCGCTGCGCAATGCTGTGCGCAGAGGAGACATCATCGGGCCGCGTATGTTCGTTGCCGGGAAATCTCTCGGCGTTATGGGCGGGCACGCGGACCCTACTAACGGTTTTCGTGAAGATATTCTGGGAATACCCGGGCCGGAGGATGGTGTTGTTAACGGGGTCGAAAGTGCCCGCAGGGCCGCACTGCTGGCGATCAAACGTGGCGGTGATCATATCAAAATTACCGCAACGGCTGGTGTGCTTTCGCTGGCTTCCAAAGCGAAAACACCGCAGTTTACCGAAGAAGAAATCCGTGTGGTCGTACAGACTGCAGCTGATTTTGGCAAAAAGGTCGCAGCACATGCCCACGGCGCAGAGGGCATGAAACGTGCGATTCGCGCTGGCGTGGCTTCCATCGAGCACGGTACGTTCATGGATGAGGAAGCCATGGAGTTGATGAAAAAACACGGCACCTATCTCGTTCCGACAATTATTGCAGGCCGCTCAGTGGCAGACTCGGCAAACATTCCGGGTTTTTACCACCCGCTCGTCGTACCCAAGGCGAAGGCATTGGGGCCGGTGATCAGCAGGACTTTTGCCAGGGCCTACAAGGCCGGCGTCCCAATCGCCTTCGGCACCGATGCTGGCGTTTACGCGCATGGGAAAAATGCCAAAGAGTTCGTTTATATGGTCGAAGCCGGCATGAAGCCTATCGATGCGATTCGCGCAGCTACGTTTCACGGTGCGCGGTTGCTCGGGGTTGAGGACAGTCTGGGGACGATCGAAGCCGGTAAAATTGCCGATATCATCGCGGTTGATGATGACCCGCTAAAAAATATTGCCACCATGCAGAACGTCACTTTTGTGATGAAACAGGGCGTGGTGTATAAACATATTGACTAAAAAGGCCGCCGGTGGCCAGACCGGACGGGCCCGTGAAAGGCGAAGATGTTTCGCACTGTTTCCGGTTTTGTCTCCGGGAAAGCCAGCCGGCGTATAACGCCGGTCTGGCTTCCGGTTTCGGTTGTGGCGCTGCTGTTGCGGTTGCCGGTTTTTTTTCTCCCGGCCCCGGGCAGGGATGAGGCAGCCTATTATTATTGGTCGCGCCATGCCGAACCTGCCTATGCGCCGCTGATTCAATGGCTGATCCGACTGACGACGTTGTTGCCACTCCCGGAAGTGTTGGCGCTGCGCACGGGCTTTTTGATCACCGGGATCGGGGTGCTGGTTCTGTTCGATCGTTTGCTCTCAGAAGCCGGCGCGACACCGCCAGTACGGTTAGTAGCACTGGCGGCGCTGGCATTTTCACCGTGGCAGACATATACCGGCGCTCTGGCGCATCCGGATACGCCTTTTCTCGCTGCAGTCCTCCTTTTTGTGATCACATTCCGTAACAATAAAAAGGCTCTGGCGGCCTTTTTCGCCGGCGTTGCTGTGCTCAGCAAACCCACAGGTGTTGCCATCCTCGCTGTCGCTCTGCTATGCTTTGCCCTGGATACCCGTCTGCGTCCCGTACGCAGGCTGGCGTATTCCTCCCTCGCCCTGATCGTTGCCTCGCCGGTTTTGCTCTCGTTCTCCGGCCAGATGCTGGCTGCAATTTCAAATTTTGGAAAAATCAGCGCAGATGTCTCCCTGCCGGCCCGGATGGCCATCACAGCAGTGTCGATTTTTGGGCTCGGCGGCCTGCTGCTGCCCTGGGCAGCCATGCGCGGGTTCATGGAACGCATGAAAGATATTCGCCGTGCGCCTTCCTCCCGGCAGCGCTGGTTGCTGCTGAAAGACCCGGCTTTTGCCGTGGCTATGGTGCTGGTGCTTGGCTTCCTCAGTGCTGCTATCTTTCGGGGCCAGATCAAAGGCAACTGGCTGTTGCCGGGCTTCGTGCTGTTGTGGCCTGTTTCCCGGATATCCCTCCGCCCGGTTTATCGGACTGCCGTAGTCGTTTCCTTCCTGCTCAGTGCGATGATGGTTATTGCCATGCGCTCTCCCGGATCGGTCGCGCTGCTCGAAAACCGTGTACAGTTCATGCAGAGTCTGTATCAGCAGCAGGCCGGCGCCCGCGAGGCCAGGGTGTCGCGAACACGAACCTGGAGTCAGCGTTTGCAGGAATACCAGCCGATGGCCGGGTTTGCAGCTTCTGTGGCTACCTGCTGGTGCCGCACAACCGGTGAACAGGGTGCCCCAAAGTGGATTATCTCCGACGATTATGGCCTGGCGGCTCAGCTTGCCTTCAGTTGGCGGAACTTTTCACCACGGATCATCATTCCTGATGATGGCATATTTTTCCGTACCGTGCCGGATGACTCCTGTACAACCTTGCGCGGCGGCGTCCTGCTTATGGCCGTCAAAACTACGTGTGATCGCCTGTGGCAGCGACTTCCCGGACACCTGCGGGAAGAAACCGTGCACCATCCACAGGCAGGGATCTCCGTTTCAATCGCCGGAAAAGAGAATATCCCATTGTTACTGCCCGGTGCAAAGCGCAGCCGGGGCGTACTGTTGACCAATTGAAATCCGAAACAGAGAAGAGAGTGTGTATGATGAAAAAAAATCTATTTGTGTGGTTCATGGGGCTGGTTGTGTTAGCGGTGGCAGGATATGCACAGTCACCCGGGGCTGTACATGAGCCGTTCGACAAGCTGCTGAAAAAATATGTCGAAAAGGGCTTGATCCGTTACGATGATCTGGCGCAATCGCCGCAGGATTTGTCTGCCCTGGCGCAATATCTTAATACCCTGCAGCGTCAAAAACCATCACGCATGGAGCGCAAGCAAGCCCTGGCATTCTGGATCAATTTATACAATGCCGCCACGCTGAAACTTGTTCTGGATCATTATCCGGTCAAGAGTATCAAGGACATCGGCGGCTTTTTTTCTTCTCCGTGGAACAAGAAAGTCGTCACAATCGAAGGCAAAGAGCTGACGTTGAATCAGATCGAAAATGAGATCATCCGGCCAGAATTTGCTGATGCGCGCATCCATTTTGCTCTTAACTGCGCTTCCCTCGGCTGCCCGCCGATGCAGCCTTTTGCATATACAGGCGACAAACTGGATGAACAGCTCGATACGGCAACAAGAGCATCTCTTGCCATGCCGCGCTGGCTGCGCATCAGCGATGAAGCGATCTTCGTCACCCGGCTGTTTGACTGGTACAAAGACGACTTCATTTCATACGCCGGCTCAGTGCGCGCTTTTCTTGCCAGATATGCTCCGGAAGCAGATCGGCCGCTCATCCTCGATGAAAAGCGCCCGATACGAGCGATGGACTATGACTGGAAGCTGAACAAGGCAAAATGAACTCACCCCGCGTACAATGCGTTGATTTTTTCTGCCAGCCTGAAATCCAGCTCCGTAAGGCCGCCGGCGTCGTGCGTGGTGAGAGAGATGCGCACCGAATTGTACACATTGCTCCAGTCCGGATGGTGATCCATGGCTTCGGCGACCAGGGCCACGCTGCTCATGAATGCAAAAGCGTGGACGAAATCCGCGAATGTGAACTCCCGTGATAGCGTGTCATTGTTCACGCGCCAGCCTGTCAGGCCGTTCAGTCGCCTGGCGACTTCTTCTGCATTGAGTTTTTGTGCTCTGCTCATCGTTTCCCTCGAGGTTGCTAAATTTACGAATTCAGAAGTTCCCCGTCGTCATCGAATGACGCGGATGAGTTGAGGAAATCTGCTCTTTTGAAGGTGGTTTTTCAGGTTGATCATTTTTCTGTAATTTCGTTCGTGCGGTTTGACGCGAGCCCTGCGAGCCGAAACGTTGTTTGCAGCTTCGTTATCCGTTTGAGAGGAACCGGGTTAGTGTTTTTTGCTCCTGTTCAAAGCGACGGTCAGGAGAGTGATGTCATCCTGCTGGCGGGTATCTTTGCCGGTAAAAGAGCGCATATTCTGTATGATGTACTCCGCCAGTCCGGCCGGAGGTTTGTGGCCGTTTTTGCGTAACGCTTCCTGAAGCATGCCCTCACCAAAACCGCGGCCTTCCGCGTTTCTCGCCTCGCTGAGCCCATCGGTAAAAAGCACCAGTTGATCATCGTCACCCAGGGTAAATCGTCTCACCTGCGGTGCCGGGAAATTGTCCTGATCGAAAATTCCAAGGATGACGCCGTTTGCCGGGACGCATGTTGTTTGTCGTTTACCGGCGATCAACGGATGGGGAATGCCGGCATTGGCTGCCTCGCAGGCCCCGCTGTCCGGATCGATTGTAACCACCAGAGCAGAGACCAGCATGCTCTGTGGTAACCCCTTGTGTAAGGTGTTGTTCATGCCTGCGAGTATGTCTGCGGCACTGGCATCGCTGCCGCGGAACTCTTCTAAGGCCAGCTTGATCAGCGCTGTCATGAGCGCGGCCTGAATACCGTGTCCTGTGGCATCTGCGAGGACGATGGCAGTGGCACCGCTTTGCAGTGGCAGGAAGTCATAAAAATCGCCGCCGATTTCCAGTGCCGGCTGCCAGATTACGTGAACCTGAAGTCCGGCTGCCGGCTCTGGCGGACAGGATAACAGACTTTGCTGAACTTTGCGAGCAAGATGCAGCTCCTGCTGTAAAACATGGTTGCGTTCGCTCACTTCATTGAGCTGGAGCAGAGCCGAATCCAGTGCTTGTATTTTTTCCTGCAGAACGCGCTGCATATTTTTATGCCGCAGACCGTTGCGCACCGTCAGCAGCAGGCGCTCATCATCCCATGGTTTTTCCAGATACTGGAACAGTCCCACGCGATTGATGCCGTCGATGGCGCTTTCCTTGCCACCGTGGCCGGTGAGCAGTATGCGTGGCGCATCGGGATGGTATGTGCGGGCGTGTTCGAGCAGCTCAAGGCCGGAGAACTCGGGCAACCTGTAGCCGGAGATGATCATGTCGATCGGATGCGACTGCATGTACTCCAGCGCTGCCGTAGGTGTGCTGTGGAGGACGAGATGGTAGCTGCCTTGCTCAGAGAGCAGGGCAACGAGCTGATCGCGTGCTTTGCTGTCGCCATCGACGATGACAACGGTGTCTGGCCGCGAGGTGGTCATTGTTGCTGCCTCATTTTTTTATCTCCTGCAACCTGTAAAATTCATGCTGCAGCAATGCCGCTGTGGATTTTTCCCGTGTACATCCCCTTTGGCAAAGCGCTGATTGTGTAGAAAACAGGGGTGATTTTCTGCACGAAGACAGACCGGAGCCCGGCGGTTTCTTTTGCAAAACTATGCAAGTGTGAAGATATATTCCGGCAATGTCAACCAGGGGCTGACCAAAGGGAAGATTGATGGATGGCAGGAGCAGGCGGTTTTTATCCGTTCTGCTCAGCGTGTTCCGGCCGCTGAGCAGGCACTGTGCAGAGAGCGCAGGGTTTCGACAGATATCCGTCCGTCCACAGCGATGTCGTGGGGATTCCAGAGAATCTGTGCCGGTTTCTCCGGCGTCCCGAACTCATCCACAGCCAGGTCTGCGTGGTGGACATCGGGTTCATCGCAGAATGCGCTGCGCACCAGCAGGCAGGGCAGGCCGGCGGCTTTGGCGGCTAACAGACCGTTCTGGGAGTCTTCGATTGCGATGGCGTGTTCTGCCGTCACTTTGAGCTGTTCCAGAGCATGCACATAGGCATCAGGAGCTGGCTTCTTTTTGCGAACATCACCGGCAGTGATCACTGCCCTGAGATGAAGCACACGATTCGTGCCGAGCAGTGAGTTCAGCAGCAGGGTAACCCACTCCCGGCTTCCTGTCGTGGCTATGCCCAGTTGAATGCCCTCCTCGTGCAGCGAGTCGAACAGAGGCAGGACACCCGGGCGTGGACGAATGCGACCGGCAGCGATGAGTTCACGGAAAAAATCGTTTTTGCGTCTGTGAAGCTCCGCGGCGAGACGGGCTCTTTCAGCTTCTGCCAGAGTGGGCGCATTCCGGGACAGGTAGAATGTCAGCCGCTCAACGCCTCCGGAAATTTTGAGAAGCTGGATGTATGTATCGGTATCCCAATGATAGGGCAGATCGAGAGAAGCAAATGCCCGGTTGAAGGCAACGCGATGTCCATCGCGTTCTGTTTCGGCAAGGGTGCCGTCAACATCGAAAATGACTGCTTGCAACATGGCTGAAAAAGGGAAAGGATTTTCAGGATATGACCAAACCTTGCGAGGACCGGTGGCCCTCGCAAGGTTTGATGCGACAATTATCTGAGCAGCGTCATTTTGTTGCTCAGGGTGTGGCGCGCCCCATCGGGTGAGGTGCTGCTGATTTCATAAAAATAGATACCACTCGGCGCCTCGACACCATTTTTATCGACACCCTGCCAGACGAACCGGTTGCGGCCGGCTTGCTGTCCCGAACGCGTCTCAGAGTAGATCACGCGGCCGAGATAGTCGATGATTCTGATGCTGACAGCCCCGTTCCAGGGCAGCTCGTATGCGATCACCGTCTCCGGGTTAAAGGGGTTGGGATAGTTCTGCAGCAGGGTGAACTCCTGCGGTACTCCATCAGGTGCGTGATCGACGCCCGTGGGGCGATCACCGATGACAAAACTGACTGGATTGATACCTCCGCTGATGATCTGTGTGTCGTTCTTTTTGCTGTTTAAACCATCTGTGTCGAGATCAACAAACCAGACTCCCGACCCGTTGTTATCGACGTACTGGTAATAGATACGTTTATCGTCTCCGGAAAATGTCGGTACGCCGAGGGAGCTGAAATTATTGGTTACAAAGCCCTGAGTGCCGGAATTCAGGTCAAA
>WFTM01000378.1 GCA_015485525.1 Candidatus Zhuqueibacterota bacterium
GTTGAATTCGAGATTCTGCCCGACCATCCAGCCGGTATCAGCATCGATGAAAGCAACGTCGGTAATCGATTCGACCATAAAACCACAGCCCTGCTGTTGTTCAATCAGACTGGGTGCCGTCCAGGTGCTGCCTCCGTCGGTTGTGCGTCGTAAAATTTTTCTAAAAATATAGGGCGCCGGCCCGAGGTCTGTTTCTTTGACAAACCCGGCCACCATGCCGTTTTTGCTGTCGGTAAAATGCAGCACTGCGAACCGGCCATCGAGAAAACGGCTGCTGAAGTCTGCCGTGCGCATGACTGTGCTCCAGGTCGCGCCGCCATCTGTTGTCCGGGCCAGTGTTTCCGCGCCACCGACCCAGCCGGTATCCGCACTGGTAAAAAACAGGCTGTAAAACGTCTCACCAGAACCGCTGGATAAAGCTGTCCAACTGTGGCCGCCGTCGCTGGTTTTTATGATCGTCCCGGCTGTGCCCGCTGCCCAGCCGGTAGAGTTGTCGAGAAAAAACACCGCTGTCAGATCGACGGTATCGGCGAGGCCGGAGGCCTGCTGCGTCCAGGTCTGGCCGGAGTCGCTGGTCTCCAGCACCGTACCGCTGTCTCCGACGACGATCGCTGTGGCAGCATCGAAAATGTGCAGATCATTGATATCGCGATCCAGGCCGGGATGGGGCTTTTGCACAGTCCAGACGTCCTGAGCAGCCGCTGGGCTGGACAACAGAACAGAGAGAATAAAAAGGCTGGTCATGTAGCGCATCGTCACCTCCTGCGTCAAACATTCACACAGTAATATCACCTGCGTGTGCGTGCGCTCTTGCATAAGGAAACTGCCGGCAGCGTGTCATACCCGCAGAAAATACCTGCCTGCCGTGCAGCTCAACAGCATCGAAAGTCGTTCGTGGAATCCGGAGGCAACGCTTTTAAGAAACAGAACGTTGCGGTCAAAATCGTTCGGGAGGGATCAGCGTACACACTATGAGCAGATGCCTGAAAAATCAGGAATTTCACAAATCGTTCAACTGATATCTATCACGGTATGCGCAATTCTGAAAGAACTTCCGGCATACCGGTTTCATTCGGGTTATTCATTTAACTCAGCAAGGTTGCATTTTTTCAGCCTGTCCGCCAGAGCATGGCACGTACCCACCTCTGAAGCGTCATTCCGGTTTCCCCGCAGGGGAAGACCGGAATGACCCAGGCACGTGCCAGAAAAGATGAGATTCCGGCACGGCGCTTCGCTTGGCCGGAATGACAGAGCCCGAGCCAGCCTCGTTAGCTGAGTTAACTGGATACCCTGAATTTAACCCAGCTATTCGGGCCTGATGCAGATATCAATCCCCCTCATTCCGGCGAAAGCGAAGCGAGGTACCGGGTTCCCATCGGGATGGGTGCTGCCGCCGGAGCGGTGTGATGAGTGGAAAATCGCATATACTTTTTGCAAAAGCAACAAAAAAGCCCCCACTGCACCAGACCAGCCTTTTGCAGCTCTCCGGCCAGAGTGCTGCGCAGTGCCGGGGTATCCGTCGATCGGCAGGTATCAGCATCTTGCCCGGCATCATGCCGCCACGGGAGAACCGGTCTAACGGCTCTTTGCCGCCCTCCGATGCATACCTGAAAACAGCCGAATTTATGAATTTTTCAAATTATGCCTTCATACTTTTGCCCGCCTACACGATACAGAATCACAGGCTAAATCCGTACACCGGTTTCTACAGGTTCGATGAATATGTACTCGTCAGGAAATTTTCCGCTTTTCTGCTATCGCCACGCCTGGCGTTACGCCATTCTATATAATACTGCGCAACACCTTGTTTTAACAACCAAACTTGTATGCTTCTTTGTACTGTCAGGGATTTTTCAGCGTATGAAATTATTCATAAAACGAATGTATAGATCACTATTTTGGAGTGTGTACAATGCTGACTGGATTACGAAAGAAGTTTGCGTTCATCTTTTTGGTCAATGTCCTTTTTGTCGCCGCGATTCTGCTCGGTACGTTTTATACCGTTTCCAAACAGGAGCAGGATGGTTTGATCATCAACATCGCCGGGCGGCAGCGCATGTTAACACAGAAGATGAGCAAGGAAGCGCTCGCCATCTCGCAAGGGTTTGAGCAAAGCTCATCGTTGCAATCGACCGCTGAGCTGTTTCAAACTACTTTGCAGGCTCTGCAGAACGGCAGCCCGAAAGCAGGAATTGTTCCGGCACAAACCCCTTCCATCCGCAAACAGCTTGGCAAAGTCTCTGCGCTCTGGCAGGATTTTTCCAAGAACATCGCGGTCGTGATCCGTGAGGCTGATACGCCTGATTCCGAGGAGTTCAGAGCTGCTCTCGCTTACATCATGCAGAGCAATATCGAACTGCTGCAAGAGATGAACAGAGCGGTAAAAATGTATGAACAAGAGTCGCGCGCAAAGGTTGCGGCCTTGAAGAGATTCCAGATAGCCTGTCTCTTTGCGACAATAATTCTGGCTGTCCTGTTTGGCGGTTTCCTGATGCACAGGTGGATCAGCGCCCCGCTCAGGCATTTGCAAAAGGCCACACAACAAGTCATCGACGGGAATCTCCAGGTTGAGCTGAATACCACCAACGCTGATGAGACCGGCGTGCTGGCAAAGAACTTCAACAGCATGGTACAGTCGCTGAGCACCTCACGTGCGGCTCTGAAAGAAGAGAAAAAACTCCTGGAGCTTTCGCAGGAGAAGCTGGAGCAACAGCAAAGGGAAATCGAAGCAGAGCACCGCTATTTATCAGAAAGCGTTGATCAGATTCTCGACGCCATGGAGCGATTTGCCAACGGCGATATAACCGTACAGTTGCCGCTCACAGGGAAAGAAAGAAATGAAGTTATTTTCCGGCTGTTTTCAGGCTTCAATCACGCGGCCGGGAAAGTGCGCGAGACACTGACACAGGTTTTTCAGGCAGCGCAGCGGACGATGGCAGCAACAGCCAGAATCAGCCAGCAGGCCGAAAATGTGGCAACCGGTGCGCAGGAGCAGAAAGCCCAAGCTGTGGATGTCGCGGTTGCAACGGAGGAAATGACCTCGACGATCATCGAGAATGCCAGCAACTGCGCCAAGGCTGCTGAGATGGCTGACAAAAGCGGCAACATCGCCCGCGAGGGGGAAGAGATCGTCAAAAAATCTGTACAGAAGATCGAACATATCGCGGACACGGTGAAACGCTCGGCCAGGACTGTTGAAAAGTTAGGCAACTCAAGTGGCCAGATCGGTGAAATTATTTCCGTGATCAACGAAATTGCCGAGCAAACGAACCTCCTGGCGCTCAATGCGGCCATCGAGGCAGCGCGGGCCGGGGAACAGGGCAAAGGTTTTGCCGTGGTCGCTGACGAGGTGAGAAATCTCGCGGAACGCACTGCTCAGGCGACAGCAGAAATCTCCAAAATGATCAAGGCCATACAGGATGAAACCCGTGACGTGGTCTCGGTGATGCGGCATGGCCACGAGGAAGTCGATGAGGGCATCGAACTCGCGCGCAACGCTGGCGAGTCCCTGCATCAGATCGTGAACAGCGTTGATGAAATGAATCAGATGATCACGATGATCGCCACGGCCAGCGAGGAGCAATCCACCACCATGCAGGAAATCGCCCGCAGCATCGAAACGATTTCCAGCGTTTCAGGGAACTCCGCACGGGGTACGACGGAAATAGCCAACTCCACCGAGGAGCTCAGTGCTCTCACCTCGCACCTGCTCGTGCTGCTGGACCAGTTTGAATTGGGAGACATTCCTGACGAGGCATACCCCACAAAAGCTGCACCCGTAACAGTTGTTGCCGAAAAAGGCAACGCGACCGAGGAAGAGCCCATGGTGGTGGCCTGAGCCTCTTCAGTGCTGGAGACCTTTCCTGAGACCGGGGCAGGCATTTTTTCATCCATGTGCATGACGAGGAGAAGGCGGGACAGGTTGCAGGAACGCCCTGTCCCCTCTGCGGGCATTTCTCTGAGAAGCAAAACAAACGCCGGGCCGCTCCAAAACAGCCTCAGCCCTGCTCACCACTCCGCCGCATCCAGTCAGCGATATATTGAAGCAGACTTACAGGGATTTCATGCCCGCCGGGGAAGAGAAATTTTTCCGGCTGAAAACCGGAGTTGCGCAAGACCTGCTCCGCTTCGTGGGTTTTCTGTGCCGGAACGATACTGTCGGAATTACCATGGGCCAGCAAGACGGGAAACGGAGAGGTCTCTTTCAATAAAGGCTGTACATCCGGCGGCAGGTCTGCACCGCAGGCGATCAGCCCTGCAGGTTGAACATGCCCGGACAAGGCATAGCGCCACGCCATGGAAACCCCCTGACTGAATCCGAGCAGAAAAATACGCCGGAACGGCACGGCCCGCTCCTGCGAAACCACGGCAATCACCTGGTCCATATAGGCAAAGAAATCCTGTACCGCCTGATCGCGCTCAAAGCGAGTCAGCCAGGTAAAGCCCACGGTTCGTGTCGGCATCTTGATGTAAAACGCATTGGGCGCCTGCGGTGCGAGTACGGTAATCCCCTCGGCTTTGAGGGGCTGGAGCACGTGCAGAAAACGCTCACAGGTTTGCCCATAGCCATGCAGGGCGAGCAGCAGGGTGTCTCCCTGTGCAGGCGCACACGCGTAGTAAACACTGTGCGGAATAACCAGCCGCTTCCGGCCATTCTGTTCGTTGTCGTGAGTCTTCATATTTCGTTTGGGTGCGCGCAGTTACACGACCTGCGCGCGGCTTTCAAATTCATCGACCATGGTGATTTCATAGATGACCGGCAGGATATCCTTGATTTGCTCTACGTGGGAGATGATGAAAATCTGCCGGAATTGTGATTGCAGGCGATTGAGCGCATCGAGGATCAGGCTTTGCCGCTGAGCGTCCTGTGAGCCGAAGACTTCATCGAGCACGATACACTGCACTGGCTGTCTTCCGCTGCGCTCCGCAACGACCTGGCTGATGGCGATGCGCAGGCACAGATTGGCGAGGTCCTGCTCCCCTCCGGAAAAACGTGCCAGAGGAAAGGTATCGCCCTGATCGACGATGGCGATGCCATAGTCTTCGTCAAGTTCGAGCAGGCTGTAGCGGCCCGATGTGGTCAGGCGCAAAAGTTCGCTGGCACGCGCCGCGATGAGCGGACGCAGGCGGCCGGAGAGGTGCTGCCGGAAAAGCTTGAAATGCTCATCAAGCGCCTGGTAATAGAGCAGATCGTCGCGCAGGCTTTCCATACGGGCCATGTTCTCGCGCAGTTCTTTGAGCTCACGCTCCACATTCTGCAGCTTTGTTTCAGCTGCTATTTTGGCTTTGCTGGCCTCGGTCAGCGTCTGCCGGTGTTCTTCAACAACGTTGCTTCTGGCTTCGTGTAGCTCGCGGGCAGCTTCGTAAGTTTTTTCATCATGACCGAGATCGGCAATCGCCTTGTTGCAGGTCTCGATTTCATCGCGCTTCAGGCCCAGAGCCTTGCTCAGCTCCTGTTGCTGCTGCACTTTTTCATCCTTGACCGCAACCTGAGTTTCGAGCTGTATGACGTGCTCGTTCATCTTCGCCAGACGCTCGTATTCTTCTTTCACAGCAGCATAATCAGCGTCATCAAACTCGAAATCGCCCAGCTCATTCAACTCTGCTTCTGCACCTTTTTCTTTACTCTGATAATGCTCAATTCGCTTGCGGGCATCATCGAGCTGCTTGCGTTTCTGCTCAATCGTTGCAAGTGCACCGAGAAGTTTTTCTCTTTCCTTCTGTTTTTCCCCGAGGGCATGCTTCAGCTCCTCCAGGCGAATCTCACCACGTTTAACGTCCTCGCTCAGTTTTTTGTACTGCTCGCGCATGGCGCGTACCTCTTGCTCGAAATGCGCTGTCACCGGGCCATAGTGTTCGGCCAGAGGACGCGTGCACACCGGGCAGGGGCTGTCTTTACCCAATTCCCGGATACGCTCAAACTTTTTGCGCAGGTCCTTTCCTGTGCTTTCCACGCCTGCCCGCCGGGCGCGCAGGGCGTCGAGGGCTTTTTGCACGCTCTGTTGTTCCTGCTCCAGCTTTTTCATCTCAGTTTCCAACTGCGCGAGCCGGGATGCCTGCAGCTCATATTCGGCGATTTCCTGCTCCAGCCGAGCTATCGGACGGTTTTCAGCAGCGCGTTGCTCGCGGTAATAGCGCAGCGTTTCAACCAGCTCCTTTTTACGTCCGGCCTTCAAGCGCAGGTCTTCGAGAACATTTTTTCGCTCCCGGCACTGCTGAAACTTTTCCTTGACGCCCTGCATACTCTGCAGGGTTTTCTCGCTTTTGCCGATTTTTGTCAGTTCAGCCTTCACCTCGCGCAAAGAACGTTGGAGCCCGGCTTCCTCGGCGAGCAGCTTGCCGCTTTCTGCTGAGAGCTGGTGATGTTTATCACGAATAGTGGTCAGTTTTTCCAGTTTTTCGCGGGCGGCCTGCAGTTTTTTCAGGGAGCCGTCCAGGGTTTTCTGTGCTGAGGCCACGGCTTTGCTCTCAAAATCGACCTGCTGCTGCAACTCGCGCTGCTGTTCTTCCAGCTCTTCCGGCTTTTTCAGCATCGCATTCATGCCGCTCAACTCGGCCTGAAGCTGTTTGCGTTTTTCGCCGGCCAGCCAGCGCGCCCGGTCCACGGCATCGATGTTGATCAGCCGGTTGATAGTTTTCCGCCGTTCCTCAGGCTGCATACTGGCCAGCGCTGCCAGGTCTTTTTGGCGGGCAAAAACACTGGCAAAAAAGGAGCGGTAATCCAGCCCGAGAAGCTCTTCGATAAAAGCGCTCACCCCCTGCTCCTGCACTGCCAGCGGCTCTTCGATGCCCGCCTGCCAGACCGCGGCTTCGGCAACAGCACTTTTGCCGCGTAACTTGCGCATGACGCGGTATTCCACACCAGAAAGCTCGAAATGCAGCACCACTTCGCAGGCTTCGCGATCACTCGCCTGTTGCGAACGGATATCCGATTTCACGCCGCGGGTAGCACGCGTGCCATAAAGCGCCCAGGCGATCGCTTCGATCACCGTGGACTTGCCCGCACCGTTACGGCCGATAAACCCGATGAGATTCTGCGGGAATTCAAAAGCCTGGCTGCGAAACCGGCGATAGTTAGTCAGCTCAAGTGTTTTGATGATCATATAACCAGCACAAATATCCGGGTGTTGTAAGTTTTGAATATGAGGTGATTCCGGTCTTCCACTGCTCGTCCCACGCAGCATTCCAGCCGCAGCAAAGCGAAGTGCCGCCCCCCCGGACTCAGGCACGTCCCGAAATGAGGAGATTCTGCTCTTCCGCTGCGCGCAAACCCGAATGACAGCCCGAAGCCCTGCCCACCGATCAACCGGAAACAGCCTGATCGAGCAGGCCCCTGCCGAGTTCCAGCAATTTGTCCGGATCGAGCTCACTGCCCTGCTGTTCTTTGAGAAAGCGCTCGAACTCAACCGAAAGTGAGCCGATCATGGTGCTGCTGTGGCTGATATCGCTGGCAGCCTCCGGATGAATGATCTTTTCCACATAGAGGGCTTGAGGGAAGTAACTGTCGATGGTTTCCGTGCTCATGCCGAGGACACAGTCGCGCGCAACATGCGTCAGTTCGAGGCGAATGAGCGCTCCATCGGGGACATCTTCCGGTAGCGCGGCGATGGCAGCGTAGATTTTCCCCAGGCTCAACCCTGAGCAATCGATCGGACCGAGGGACAGCATCGGACGAGAGCTGATCGGAACGTAGCGCCATTTTTTTGCTTCGAGATCGACGCGTACATAGCCGGAGGAATAACCGGTTTCATTAAAGCTGGTGCGTTCGGTGGAGCCACTGTACACAATCGTGCGTCCGACGGGGATATGTTTATGATAATGCCCGAGGGCGATATAATCGAATGTCAGGCCGGTACGTTTTTCCGGATTTTCGATAAACTGCTCGTTGAATTCCCCCACAGACCCGATGGTTTCATCGCTGGTTTCGCGCCAGGCGCCGTGGGTGACGAGAATCTGATACCGTGCGTCTTCGTCAACCGAAATCGCCTCATAGGCGGCATCGAGTTCTTCGCTGAGAGAGCAGTGCGGAATGCAGTGCACAGCGCACTCACCGATGCGAAAACGCTGGTATGCACCCTGCCAGGCAGCATAAACATGCGGGAAAAGAGCGATTGATTCGAAAATGCTGCCGGTATTACGGATGCGTGGTGTGGAATGGTTCCCGGCAACGACCACGAACGGAATACCAGCGTTGCTGAGCTTCTGTATGCCCTCGAAGGCGCAGTGCAGCGCGCGGTTATTCGGCCGGGGCGTATGAAAAAGATCGCCTGCATGCACGACGAAATCCGGCTTTTCGTCCAGGATCGCATCGATGACCCGATTCCACGCAGCATAGAAGTCAGCCTCGCGCTGATTCATACCGGTCTCCGTATCAACGCGTGTCAGATCACTGAAACCCAGATGAGTATCACTGAAGTGAATGAATTTCATATCCTTAACCCAAGTTTA
>WFTM01000379.1 GCA_015485525.1 Candidatus Zhuqueibacterota bacterium
GGTACAAAGGCGAGGACAAAAAAGATCAGCACCAGCACCGCGATGATCCGGCGTTTGCGATCGAGCTGGATGTAGGGGTTTAATGTTGGTGGATGCCTGTAGCCCATCCAGAGCAGGATGACGACGAAGAGCATCCAGGGCAGATAAAAGAAGATGCAGATAAGGGCGAACAGAGCCAGAAAAACCGCAAAAAGATAACGGCTTTTTTCGCCAAACAGGGCATAAACCACATGGCCGCCATCGAGCTGGCCGATGGGCAACAGGTTCAGGGCGGTAAAGAACAGCCCGGCCCAGCCGGCATAGGCCAGCGGGTGCAGAAATGTCGATTGCCCTTCAGCCAGAGGGCCGACAGCCAGCAGTTCGAGCGCTTTGAACAGCAGGGAATCGCCCAGCACCCAGTAGCCGGAGCTGACCTGATCCAGGGTAAACACCGGCGACATTTTCAACCCGAAAAAAGCAGCCGGCAACGCGATGAAAATACCGGCGATCGGTCCGGCCGCCCCGATATCGAAAAGTACGCGCCGGTCCGGGATACGCCCGTCCATCTTGATGACCGCCCCCATGGTACCAAAAGGGCTGAAGGGAAAAGGAATAAAGAAAGGCAGGGTTGCTGCCACGCCGTGACGGCGGCACATGAGATAATGTCCCATTTCGTGGGAGAGCAGGATGGACATGATCCCCGTGCTGTACCAGAAGCCATCGAGCAGGCTGCCCTGGAAGCCAAAACCGGTAAAAAAAGTCGTGAGCCAGGTGAGAAAAAAGAGCGCATAATTGACCCAGCGTTTTCTTTTGAAAAGCTGGTACTGCAGATAGGCCGAGAGTCCCGGCCGGGTGTTACCGTTATTATATGTTTGATAGTGATATCCGTATTGCGTCTCCGGCATAAAACTCACTTCCTCACTTCTCGGTTAGGACCAGTTGACGACCACAGAACGTGTTGCATAATCGGGGAAATACTGAGCTGCCGAGCTGTTGGCAACAGCGATTTCCAGCTTTTCAAAGCTTCCGAACACAGCGGATACCGTACCGGGTTCACTCGCTGCATAATGACTTTTCGGAGTGCCCAACGCGACCGGGCCAAAAGTTACACGTGTTTTTTCAGCCGGGACGGGTAACATGTCTGCGCTGATATTCGTGATCAGGTTACCGTAGCGATCGACGTAGATGATGCTGCCGGTAATTTTCTTCTTTTTCCTGTCGATCTCCGCTGCCGGTAGCCGCAGGCGGGTCATTTTTTTGAGCCGGGGGCCGAGTTCTTCCAGCGGCACGCCATTGAACAGGTGAGCCGCAGCCGGCGCAAAAATATCGCGGCCGTGGAATGTCATCGAGACCTGCTCCAGGCGCAGCTTTTCATTGCTCACTTCATGGATACGTGTTTCGCCGAGTTCCTGCAGAAAAGAGAGCAGGCCGTTATCCGGGGCGAGGAAAAACTGCCCCTGCGCTTCGACGGCAAGAATCCGCCTGTCACTGCCGACACCGGGATCGACCACGCACACGTGCAGTGTGCCGGGCGGGTAAAAACGCATATGGTGTTGTAACAGAAAAGCCGCACCGTGAATATCCTGCGGCTTGACTTCATGAGTCAGATCGATGATCGTCATCCCCGGCGCAATGCCCAGCATCACGGCTTTCATCACACCGGTATAGCCATCCTGCTCGCCGAAATCGGTGAGCAGAGAAACCAGTTTAACAGGACTGTCTGTCATAAATTACCCCATCGTTTTCCCCTTGCGCACATAAGCGGGCATGATCTGAGGCGTTTACTCCGGCTTGACCGCAATACAGGAGACTTCCAGCAGGGCACCTGCCGGCAGCCTGCCTATCTGTACGGTCGCCCGCGCTGGCCGGATCGTTGGAAAAAACTCGGCGTATGCCTCGTTCATCTCCTTATAGTCACTGATATCGGCCAGATACACCGTCGTCCGTACTACATCGTCATAATTCATACCCGCTGCTGCGAGCACAGCACCGAGATTTTTCATCACCTGCCGGGTTTGTGCCTTGATGCCGCCGGAAATGAGCGTACCGCTGGCAGGATCGATGGCAAGTTGACCGGCGCAATAGAGTGTATTGCCGGCGAGAATGCCCTGGCTATACGGCCCGACAGCAGCCGGCGCCTCACGGGTAGCGATGACCTTGCGGCCCGGCTTGCCCGCTTCTGAAAGAGTGCCGCGATCGCAGGCAGAAAACATCAGCAGAAAAAAGCCGGCAAGGAATAAAGACACCGGTTTCACTTCTTCTCCCTTTATTTCAGGTTCATGACGATGAGATAAATATCATCGCGCTGGCTGTGCGGGCTGTACTGTTTGATGCTCTGCACCGCATTCTCCAGCACCGCGTTGGTCTCGAGAAAGATCACCGAACGCAGCATGTCGATAAAACCATTGATGCCCAGCGGCCGGTTTTCTGCATTTTCGATCTCGATCACACCGTCGGTATAGAGGAACAGTTTATCGCCCGGCCGGATGATGGTGGTATCCTGCTGAAAGCTGTTCTGCTCCAGCTTGTCAAATCCGATGATGATATTCTGTGCTTCGAGGGTTTCGAAACGGTTGGACTCATTGCGCCAGAGTATCAGCGGCGGGTGGGCGCTGCCGGAATAGCGCAGCGAACCGGTTTTATAGTTGAGCACGCAGGAAAACATGGTCAGGAACATGCCTGTGCCCATGAAAGAATCGACGATGAAATCATTGAGCTGGTAGAGGATGGAAGAAGGTTCGAGCTGCTCGCGCACGAGACGGCGAATCTCCATACAGACGCGATTTACCAGCAGCGCAGCCGCAATTCCATGGCCCGTGACATCGACGACGGTGAGATAGACATCGCCGGCATCGTTGTAATAGACATCCGAAAAATCGCCGCCGACACCGATAGCCGGCATGTAGCTGAGCGCGACTTCAAAATGCTCCGTGTTCACCGGTGTGGGGATGATACTGCGCTGCACCTGCTCTGAAAGCTGCAGATCGCGCTCGAGCATCTCGCGGTGTTCCTGCAGTTTTTTGCGCTGCTCAACGTTCTCCTTGCGCAAAGCACGCCGCTCTATCGCCTGCTGCACTTTCAGGCGGAATTCCTGCAGATCGATCGGCTTGGTCAGATAGACAAAGGCACCGAGCTGCATGGCCTCGACAGCCGAGGAAATCGACCCATAGCCGGTGAGAATAACCACCTCGGTGAAGGTATCCATCTGCTTGACAGCCTGCAGCACGTCGATGCCGGTCTTGCGGCGCATGTGCAGGTCTGTAATGATCAGGTCGTAATTTTTCTCGCGCAACAGGTCAATCGCTTCGACCCCGTCCGCTGCCGTATCGATGCTGTGGCCGTCCTTTTCCAGCATGGCGCAGAGCAGCACGCGAATAGATTGTTCGTCATCGACGACTAAAATTTCCGCCATAAACTGTGGGCTTCCTTCTCCTGTTCCTTCCGTGCCCCATCCTGTGTGCTCGTGGGAAAGCAGTTCGCCGCTTCGGCCACGACTATCTCAGGTGACCAGCAACGTCAGAATGGTGATATCATCCGTACGCGGGGCATCCCCGGAAAACTCTAATACCGCATCCCGCAGACGCTCGACCGCCTCCCGCGCCGAGCTGACGCCGGAGCGCAAAATGACATCGATGACGCCCTGCTCGGTAAATTCCTCTCCAGCGGGATTGGTCGCTTCGGTTACCCCGTCCGTAAATAAAACCAATAAATCGCCATTTTGCAAAGGAATAGTGCCCTGTTCGTAAGGAACATCACTCATCATACCCAAAATCAGCCCACCTTCTTGCAGTTCTGTCATTTTTCCGTCCTTGTGAAACAGCATCGGCGGGTTATGACCGGCGTTGACGTAGGTCAGCTCACGCGTTTCCACGTTGAGCGAGGCGAGAAAAAAGGTGATGAACTTGTCGATCGAGGTGTTGGCATGGATGATGTTATTGATGCGGAAGACCGTTTCGGTCAGGGGCCACTTTGCATGCACCATGGCATGCAGACTGGCCTGCAGATTGGCCATCAACAGCGAGGCGGGCACGCCTTTGCCGGAGACATCGCCGATGGTCAGCACCAGCTCCTTCTCGTTCACGCGGATGAAGTCGTAATAATCGCCGCCGACTTGTGCGTGCGGAATATTCAGACCGGAAAAATCAAAGCCGGAGATATCCGGCGGCTCTGCCGGCAGCAGGCGCTGCTGAATATCGCGGGCAATTGCCAGCTCCTCTTCGAGGCGTTGCTTTTCCAGAGTCTCACGGAACAGGCGCGCGTTCTCCAGAGCCACCAGGGCGCTGTTGCCCAGAGTCGCCAGCAGCTCGAGGTCATCATCATGGAATGCCGTGCCCGACAGCCTGTCGCCGACGATCATGCAGGCGAGAACTTTTTCCTGATTGAGCAAAGGAACCAGCAGACGCACTTTCATGCTGCTCAGAGTGGTGCGCAGTGCGTCATCAGCCAGGGACTCGACCGGTGTCGGCTGCGGTGCCCCGTCGAGCAGGCACCAGAAGGTTTCGCTATCGATGAACGAAAAATCGCTGTTTCTGCCAAAGCCCTTGCTGGTGAGCAGCTCTCCCTGTCCCTCATCTTCGCGCACAGCCAGCGCCAGTTGCCTGATCATCATTTCGCCCATGACAGCGTAGGATAAAGTCGTGGCGATCTTATCTCTGTCCAGCGTGGAATTCAGCTCGCGGGTTATCTCAAAAAGTGTGTTGAGCTGTTGAATTTTTTTATCGAGCCTGCGGTTGACATCGCGCAATTCTGCGAGGATGCGGCTGTTTTCCAGGGAAGATGAGGCCAGATTGGCCAGGGCTTCGAGGTATTGCAGCTCGTCCGGGCTAAAGGGCGCGCCGGTGATTTTCTCACCCAGGACCAGGTAACCGATTTGTCGCTTGTTGCTGTGAATCGGGCACAGCAGGCGCAGACCGTGGCGATAGAGGAACGCAAGCCCCGGGCTGTCACTTTCCGCCGGCATGGGAGCCGGTGCGTCGAAACGTTCTTCGATGAGCAAGGCATGCTCGCGGACACTCTGCGGCAGCCCCTTGGCTGCTGCGATGCGGCATGTTTTCGCATCCTCGTTCAGCAGCACTGCCCCGCGGCCGATCATCATCCGGCCCATGGGCGTGAACAGCAATGTATCGAGAATCACATCCTGCTGCAGCGAGCTGTTCAGCGTTTTGCTGAGCTCGAACAGGCTCTGCAAGTCGAGCAGGCGGCGGTCATGCTGCTGCCTGTCTTTCTGGTTTTGTTTTTTCACGGGGACCTGAAATTGAATTGTGGCGGGGGTTCCGCCGGTTCACATCTGAAGTGCGGTCTGTGCTGATGGGGGCAGAACGTGGCGGAGGGGTTATGAAACCGTGCGCGTCGGGTGCACAGTCTCGGGTGTGATGTATTTGACCATCCGTACCATATTTTTTCTGCCAGGGTCTATGCTGAACTCTACCTCATCCATCATGGTTTTCATGAGATAAATCCCCAGCCCTCCGACACGCATTTTGGCGAGATACTCTTTCATATCCGGTTTTTTGACCTGATCGGGCTTGAAGCCCTTGCCCTTGTCGGTAATTTGTATCACGAACTGGTCCGGCTCAACGCGAAGCTGGATCTCAATCGGCTTGCGATCGTCATAACCATAGGCATGCTTGACCACATTGGTGCTCGCTTCATCAACGGCCAGCTCGATTTTGTTCAGCTCATCTTCCCGGAAACCGACTTTGCGCGCCACACCGGTGACGAATTCACGGATGATCTCGAGTTGATCCGTGCTGCTCGGGACTTTAAGCTGATACGTTTTAACTTTTTTCGCCAAAATAATCACCGCCTCGTTTTCTGCCTGTGGACATCATTCCTTTTCTGTCTGGGCGAATCGCTCCACGGCCTCGTCATCCGTTTTCAGAATGTCATACAGAGCCGGGAAACCGAGCAGGTCGAACACATGGAAAATCTTCTCCGTCATGCTGGTCATCTTGATATCGCCGCCATTCTCGCGGACATCCTCGATAAATCCCATAAAAACACCAAGACCAGCGCTGCTGATATAGTTCAGCTCCTCAAAATTCACCACGATTCTGAATTTCTTTTCATCGATACACTTCTGCAAAGCTGCTTCGAGATCCCCCGCCGTATGAGCATCGAGAAACCCTTTCAACCTCAGAATTGTGATTCCGTCCTCTGAGTTGTGTTGTGCTACTTCGAAGCCATTCATTCACATACCTCCTTAAGAATTGAAACCGGCATCCGGTTACGAGACTCCCTGCCAAATGTTCCGGTTGCCTGCCGGCCACGCTCTCTGCCGGCTACGCGCATCTGTGCCACATGGGAATTACAGGCTGCCCGCCACGGCTATTCTCCAAATTTGACCACCACGAGCGTAAAATCATCATGCATCGGCGCGATGTGCATGTGCTCTTTCACCGCCGCGATGATATGTTCCTGTAGTTCCCCGGCAGTAATAAACGTTCTATTTGCGAGAATTGAAAGCAGTTTTTTCTCCTGAAATTCCTGCTGTTGCGGATTTCGAGCTTCTGTCAGCCCGTCGGTGTAGAAAACCAGAAAGTCTCCGGCACCGGCGCGCAGGCACTTTTCTTCAGTGTTCTGCTCGAAAATACGGCCGCTGTCCAGTCCCAGAGCGATGCCCTTCGAATCCATCAGGCGTGGTGCCTGCCCTTTCGGGTACCAGATCATCGGACTGTGGCCGGCACGGCTGAACGTGACGCTCCGCTCGACAGGGTCGATATAGGCGCACAGCAGGGTAACGAACATGTTCTTCTCCAGACCACGATAGAGCACGCGGTTTGCACGCGCCAGCAACTCAGCCGGCGAATCGTGCATATCGACCAGGCAATCGATAATGCCTTTGACTTCTGCCATGTAAAATGCCGCGGCTGTGCCCTTGCCCGAAACATCACCGATGATCACTACCAGTTTATCATCGCTCATTTTCAGATCGAAATAATCTCCGCCAACCTCCTGCGCCGGGATGCTGAATCCGGCGACATCCACGCCCGGGATGCGCGGCATGGTGCGCGGCAACAGCTTCTGCTGTGCCTCGCGCGCTATGCGCAGCTCCTGGGTCAGCCGCTCTTTTTCGAGGGATTCCGCCAGCAGATGCGCATTCTGAAAGGCGATCGCAGCCTGGTCAGCAAAAGACTGCAGCATATCGCGATCGAATTGATCAAAGCTGTACATACTGGTGTTGGCAGAGAAAAGCACGCCGAAAAAACGGTCATTGCTGCGTACGCCCACAGCCAGCACTGCACCGATATCCTTTTTCCATTCCCGCAGTGCCACGGTGCGTGCATCCGAACCGGCATCGTTGGCGACAACGCTGTCGTGGTTGCGCAAAACCCAGCGGCTAATACCATCGCCGGTATCCAGCGGCAGACCGCTCTTTTCCTCCTCGCTGAGATGAACCGCTGCGCCGAGAGTGAAACGATCGTGGCGGGCATCGTACATTTCCAGCCAGGCAAAGTCGGAATGAATGACCTGCGCCGCAAGCTGTGTCACCTTTTGCATCAACTCCGAACGTTCCAGGAACAGGCTGATCGACTGCGAGAGCTCCTGCAATGACCGGATGGCGATCATTTTTTCGTCGTAAATGCGTGCTGTAGGCAGATGCAACAGCAATAAAATTCCGGAAAACAGACTGTACGCGAAGAGAAATGCGCTGAAGGAAGCGATCAACGCCGCCCAGACGACACTGTACTCGACGATAAAGCTGTCCCGGATGCCGTACATCACGGAAGTGCTGCAGAAAATCACGACCGGCGTGAGCAGGAACGTGCGCCATTTCTGGCCGCGGTTGAGAAAACTGATCCATGCCGTGCGTGTGGCGTTGACAAAAATCAGCAACAAGACCGCGCCATAGCTGAGGCCGAATGGGGTGGCGGTAAAAGGGGTGCCGAAGCGAAACGTTTCAACTCCGGACCAGGATGAAATGACGGCAAAAATCAGGATGGCGATCAGCAGCAGGCGGAAATTTCTCAGCGTCGTGGGCTTGCTTTTGTACAGCACCAGATTTTTCAGCAGCGCGAAGATGCTCAAATTCAACAACAAAACCAGAACCGCGGACAGCGTGCCGATGAGAAAATTGCGTGCAAAAGCCGAGAGCTTTGTAAAGATCGATCCTGTGGCCACAAGGGTGTGATAATGGCCGGTCGAAACGGTAAAGACCGCCCAGGCAATAACGCTGAGCAGGATGATGTTACGCAGGATGAGCGTGATCTTTTTTTCTTTAAAAATGGGAAAAAGCTGTTGCAGCGGGATCAGGAGAAGAATAACGGAGAGCAGAAAAAAATCGCGCAGGATGCGCACGACCTCGGGCATGAAACCGACGAAAAAGAGCAACAGGTCCAGCCCGGTGATCATCAGGAATAACAGTGCCGGAAGGAAATAAAACGCTTTTTTCCACAATTTCAGTTTCACCTGTAGCCCTTTGCCCTGTTGTATTCCGGTGTGTGCCCGCACGATCTCGTCTCGTGCTGAACCGTGATCAGCGTGGTGCAGGTGCCGGCTGCACAGCGAGATCGATCAGCCCCCCGCGCGTGGCTGTCCGGGACAGCAGCTCCCCCCGTACGGATACCTCGCTCAAGGTACCTGCCAGCGTCTCGGCGACGAAACAGTTGCCATTATAGGAATTGATCGCCAGACTGCGCGGGTCGGTGAAGCCACCAAGCCGGAACTGTATCTGAGCATCCCGGCTCACCTGCACAACAGCGCTCTTCTCGCGCTCCGGTGACCATTCGATCAGCCAGCAGGTTCCGGAGGACGGCTCCACCGCGACACGGTAGGCCATATCGAATCCATCGATGGCGGTGCGGCTGCCATCGCGCAGATCGATGCGCAGCACGCTGGCGCTGTCTGCCACCCAAAGCAGGTTTGCCTTGCTGTCGATGGCCAAATCATACGGTGCTGAAAAGCCCTGCAGGATGCCGATACTGTCGCCCGCTGCAGAGAGATGGACGATGCGACGGCGGGACTTTTCCAGCACAAAAAGCGAGCGATCTGCGGCATGCACCCGGAGAGCAACCGGCCGGTTCAGCCCGCGCACCTGCATGATTTCCTGCCCGTCTGTCGCATAGCGCGCCAGCGTACTGTCCAGCCTGCTGAGCACGAGCAGGCTCTGGTCTGATGGGTCCAGGCGTAGCTGATAAATACGCTTGATGCCACGCAAACTCAAGCTGATCCTGCCGGAAAAGTCAACACGCAGAATCTCAGAAGCGATGGCATCTGCGACCCAGATCACCTGATTCAACGTATCCAGCGCAATATCGATCGGTTCCAGAAACAAAGGCTGTGAACGAAAAACCTCATGCGCACCATCATGGGTGTAGCGTACGATCTGGCCGCGTTCAATATCCGAAGCCCAGAGAAAGGTTGGCCCCGGCCGGATGCCGGCGGCTTCTGAGCGCAAGGACTCATACTCCCGCGCGTTCAGCGATATGCTGTACCAGTGCCGTTTCTCATAGGGTACAGGGAAATCGCGCACCTCACTCTGCTGATGGGCAACGCTACGCAGCAGCTCAAACTCTCCCTCGCCCTCAATTTTTCGGAAAATGCGGATGCTGTCGAGATCGGAAAACGAGTATTCGCGCCAGCTGACGACGACTGTATCCAGCAGGGAATACAACAGAGGCGCTTCCGGGCGGCCCTGCGTCCGGGGGTTTTCAGGGTCAAGGGGGTTGATGCGCTCCCTTTTGGTGCAGCCAGCAAGCAGCAGACAGCATAAAAAACTGAAAAACGTAACTGACTTCATACGGTAAGGCCGGGTAAAAGTAATTTTGTTTTGGGTTAACCGTACTCCCCTCACACCACGGAAGCAGGTGCTGAGAGTTCGCTTGCGATGAAAAGCTTTCCCGTTTTCCTGTTTTCTCTGCTCGCTGCGTTTTTTGATGAACAAAGCGGCATAACGCGATTATTGGTGACAGGTTTCAGTTTGGCTGGAAAAATTACGGGCAGAGAAAAGTGCAGCACGGTACTGAAGGAGAACACACCTCGTTCAGACACTGGCCAGGGAGACAGACGGGCGCTTCCTGATACGCATCCTGAGCTGACAGGCAGAAAAATAAACTGTTCAGTTCACAATAGCAAGGGAGAAATACAGCAACCACATGTAAATAATAAAATTACAGAATATGCACCGGGTTATCCGTTTAACCCGGCTAATCGGCCTGATGCAGAGAGGGGGATGAAACTTTTATCGTGCACGATTTATCGTGCCTCAAAATCGCCAATTTTACAGTAGTCCCGGGATAGCATCTCTTCGGTATCCATGCAGGCATTCGGAGCAGGCGGCAGTTCGTTTCGCTGGTGCCTTGCCGCAGGAGCGGCAACAGGGCGTCACACCGCAGGAGCGGTGTGACGAGAGAATAAATCCCCCTTCGAAGGGGGACGGCCCGGCACACAGCCGGGCCAGGGGGATGTAGCTCAGAGCAGTGTGACGAGAGGACAAACGTTTGTCGTGCATGATTTATCGCGCCTCAAAGTCGCCAATTTTACAGTAGTGCCGGGATAGCATCTCTTCGGTATCCGTGCGGGCGTTCGGGAGCAGGCGGCAATTCGCTTCGCTGGTGCATTGCCGCAGGAGCGGCAACAGGGCGTCACACCGCAGGAGCGGTGTGACGAGAGGAGAGAAAAAAATATCGGGCAGGGCCGTCAATCGACGTCGCGGAAGAGCTTTTGCCAGATCGAACGCCTCTCTTCAGAATACGTCGGGCCATGGCTTTTGCGTTCGCTGTGCTCATGGCGGACGCCGTTTCCGGCTTTGAGCTGTTTTTCAGCTTTGCGTTTTGCATCGACATAAAGCAGTCTGTTGTCGATAGCCACAGAGACCTGGTTAGCCAGAATTTCAAGAGTACGCAGGGTTTCAGCATCCGGAAGCGACTGATCGACCGGGTCATCGACCACGATGGCCCCCATAATTCTGCCGTGGCGGGATTTCAGCGGCACGATGAGGATACCATCGCGGGGCCAGTCAGCATCATCATGCGGCGGGCGCATGCCGGAATAATAGATTTCCTTGATTGCCTGCAGCGGTGTGTTCGGGTCGTCGATAAAATAACATTTGCCAAGGCGGTTATTGCTCTCGAGCAATTTCATAAATTCAGACACCGAAAAGCTGATCGACAGCATCTGCTGCGCTTTAATTTTTCCATCACAGGCTACGGAGCGAACTTCGACGGCACCGCTTTTGCGGCTGACCAGCATCAGCGCTACCAGATTATAATCGAGGCTGAACTTGATCGACCAGACGATTTCCTTGAGCAGGTCCTGCATGTTGAGGTAAAGTTTAAAGATGTTGCTGGTCACCAGTACCTGCGTCAGGCGGCGGTTTTTCTGTTCGCGTTCGAGAATCTGCGCATGGCTCTGTATCGCCATGGACACGATGCGGCTGAACAGTTCGAGCTTGGTAAAAAAAGTTCTGTCTGCGCGAAACTCTTCCAGAGGATGGTCCAGAGAGATATAGCCGAATGAGCGCATCTGGGTATCCGCGAGATTGATCATCACCACATCGCGCGGATGCCATTTGTCCGGTTCCCTGCGTGCCTGCGAGCGGCGTTCGGGCAAAAGCTCCTCGAAGAAATTCGTCTGATCACGCTCCTGTTGCTGATAATACAACACTTTGATCCTGTGCTGTTTGCCAAAAATTCGCTCCAGCACTTCCGCGGGCACCTCGATGCGCTTTTTGTCCTGTTCTGCCGGCTGGGCATAACCGACCATCGCTACTTTGACGTAGCTGTCGATGCCCTGATCCAGCAGGGCGATGGTGGCACGCTGGAACTTGAAGTACTGGCTGGTGAAGTGGGCAATCCGGCCCAAAACGCGCGGCATGGGGTCTGAATTAGCCTCAGCGAGGATATCCCAGATACCTTCGATCAGGTTGAGCTGCTGGCTGCTGAACTGGTCGAGATCATCCTTGCCCGGTTCTTCTGGTGCGAGCTCTTTCTCTTCGATCTCGCCGCGAAAACTCTTCAACTGGCCGATGGTATCGCGTACCGGTGTCAGTTTGAGCTGCACCGGAATCTGGCCGCCGAATTTACCGATGAGCTGCGTCTGGAACGGCTCGTGGATCAGCCCCTTTTCAATCTGCTGCAACCACTCGAACAGCTCCCACTCCGTACCTTTGGGCAACAAGTCGAGAATCGTAAGCTCGAGCAGCTCGTCCTCAGAATAACCAGACAAAGATTCCATGCCCGGGTTGGCTGACTGAAAACGGCCATGGCGGTCGAGGATAAAATAACCGCGCTGGACAAAAAGATTCTGACGCGGCTCAACATGCTCGCTCTTCTTTTGTTCAGAGCTGTATTTTTTGCGTTCGAGAACTTTTTTTACCGTGAAGGGCAAAGCGGTGAGATAGCCGCGCGCTTTGATGATGTAATCGACAGCCCCCATTTCGAAGGCCTTCATCGCGCTCTCTTCATGGCCTTCCTCAAACATGATCAGAATAGGGATATCGATCATGTGGTGACGCAACGCTGAAATCAGCGCGAAACAGTCCCCATCTTCGAGAGTCTCGTTGGTCAAAATCAGATCATACTGCTTCAGGCGAATTTTTTCAAGACACTCCTTCACCGATGCACAATCATCGATGGCAAAGCCCGCATCATAGAACTTCAACATCTTGCGGGTGATTTCCCGGTACGACTTATTCGCATCGATCAGGAGGATTGAAATCGGTAATGCCACGATTACGCTCTCTTTAACCTGAAAATTTGTGCTGCGCGTTTTTTGTCAACAGTACTGATACAGTAGTCATCCCCCGATAAAACTCGCCCGATCAATCCTGCTGGCCTGCAGGCACGGGCTGATGAGTGCCTGCGCACACTTCCACACCCTGTTTTAAAGGGTTTCGTGGGGATGGATAGTTATAAAGATAGTAAATTAAAGAATTACTGCAAGTTACTTCTAACCCAATCTCATGTGCTGCCGTGGAAGAGCGGGGATGTGCACACCGAACCCAGGATGAAACGTTTGCAGTGCACGATTTATCGTGCCTTGAAAGTCGCTCATTTTGCAGTAGTGCAGGGATAGCCTCTTTACGGTATCCGTGCGGGCATTCGGAGCAGGCAGCAGTTCGTTTCGCTGGTGCATTGCCGCAGGAGCGGCAACAGGGCGTCACACCGCTGGAGCGGTGTGACGAGAGGCAAAACCAAGCGTACTCCGCGCCCCTGCGAGAGATAAAAGTGAAATGCAGGAGCGTCGTAACCATGCGTTCGTAGAACACGAGTAATCGTGTCCACAAGTCGCCAATTTTACAGTAATACAGGGATAGCCTCTTTACGGTATCCGTGCGGCATTCGGAGCAGGCGGCATCTCGTTTCGCCTGTGCGCCGCCGCAGGAGCGGCAACTGAGCGTCACACCGCTGGAGCGGTGTGACGAAAGCGGGGTGGGTGTGCAGATGCATACTCCCCCCAAAAAAAAGGCCACCACAGAAAAACTCCTGAAGGTGGCCGTTCATATTCAATTCGTACGGTGATCCCCACATGTCCTCGTATTTACAGCTTGCGCAGATATTGCTCAGACTTGGGAACAAACTCGCTGGCCGGGAACTCACGGATCAGCCGGTTGAAGGCATTCTGAGCTTCGCTCTTGTTGCCGAGCTCCACGTACGCCCTGCCGATCATCAGCAGTGCATCATCTTTTTTGAGTGATTTCTCATACTGCAGCACTTTCTGGAATGAGGTGATAGCTCGCTCGAAGTTTCCGGCAGCAAAGTAGCTTTCACCGATCCAGTACTCGCAATTACTCGAGAGAGCATGATCGGGATACTTTTCCAGCAGAGCCTGAAACAGGTCAACCGCTTCCTGATAACGCCGGCTGTAAAATTTCATCAGCGCACTTTCATAGGCCTTGGAATAGTTTGTGATCGAGCCCAGCGTTGATGCCGTATAATTGTTATCACGCAGCACGGTCTGCGAGGCAACAGCATTGACATTCTGCTTGGAAACCAGAGCCTGCTGGATCGAGTAAATTTCGGTTTCTTTTTTCTCAATCGTAGCATTCAACTCATCAATACGTGACTTCAGGCGGATGTACTCTTCCATCTTCGGGTTGCTGCTGCCGGTCATGGTTGTTGCAGATGAGGAGCTCGAAGCAGCGGGCTGGCTGTCGTCCATCTCGTTGAGACGATTGAGAAAATCCTGATAGTCTTCGCCACCACTCTCGGCAGATTCACTGCCCTTATCATCTTCGGCAAAGAGGGCGCCGGTATTTTCAGCAGAGGCATCATCTTCCTCGAAAAAGAAGCCATCATCACTGTTTTCATCACCGAGTTGTTCGACATCGAGGTTTTCGGTAAACAGGTTATCGTCTTTCACAGTCGTTTTCGGGCCCATGTACATGGTGAAGCCGGTGCGGATCTGAAAGTAGATATCTTTCATGGTGGTGCCGCGCTGGCCGCCATCGAGATCATCACCAGTCGTATATTTGGCCACGCTGGAAAGAGACAGTGCCATGGTCGGGCTCAGAAAAAAACGCAAGCCACCGCCCAACAGGAACTCGGCATCGTTGTAGCGCTTGTTCAGCTCAGTATGCAGGAAATTAAATCCGCCTATTCCGGTGGTCACGAACGGACGAAAACTGCTTTTGGACATCAACTCATAATCGAGCAGCAGATCGCCGTACACCAGATTGGTCGTCTTGGTCGTGGTCCCGCCACCGGATGCCGCAATCTGGAATCCGAGCGTATTGAAACCAAAAGCCAGATTCAGGCTAAGCGCGTTAGAGAGCCGATAAGAGAGCAATCCGTTGCCGCCAAAGCCAAAAGGCGTCACTGAAGGTTCGCTGTAGAGCTGCTGTGTGCCCAGCCCCACGCCCCATCCGAAACGCCCTTTGAGGCCCTGAGCAAAGCTGTTTGTGGTCAATACGCCGAACGCAGCAACCACGAATATAAGAACTACCCTTTTACTGGTCATAGCAATACTCCTCTGAAACCGTCGAGCTTCCATGCCCCTGAGAGGAAATTGAAGCTGCTGAGCAATGGTGAGATTTCTGATTTTCACAATACGACAACACTTTCGCAAGTGCTGCTTCTGTTTTTAACCGTAAAAAATTCTGTTTACCGTCCTGAATTTCCCGCGTGCATAATCCTGAATTGCTGAATCAATCTGATCAGGTTGAACGAATGCAACTCCTGCCGGCTGGTATCGTTCGCAGCAGCGCCTGCGTTGGATCAAAAGCCGAAGTAGGCTTTCAACTCTATGGGCAGGACTTTCTGCATGTTGATTTTTTCATCAGCGTACAAATTATACGCTTCTACCAGCTCCTCGAGCTTTTCGCGATACTGGTTCAAGGTATCATCATCCACCTCTCCTTCGATCGTCTCGCGCAGCTCCAGAATCGTATCGCCGATTTTCTCAAAATAGAAATTCAGCATCGATTGGTTGATCAGATCGTTGACCGAGGCTTTGACATCCTTTTCTTTATCAACTAATGTTTTCAGGGTATTTTTCAGGTGGAACAAATTCAAATCCTTGACAAGCTGCGCATCGACCCCGAGATAAATAAACAAAGCCGGCTGCTTCTTGTAATACTCGGTCTTCAAGGCGATATTGGTCAACAGATACTGCTCGATGATAACCCGTTCGCCAAAAGTAACTTTTCTATGGCTCGAATAGCGAAGCGAGTTTGCTTCTTTGTTGTATTCTACCCGAACCATCAAATCAGCAAAAGAAAAGTAGAGAAGCTCTTTCATTGACTCATCCCGCGGCTGGTGTTCAAGACAATAGCGGCTTGTCCGCTGACAAACACAAACTCTATGCCAGCAACAATAAAATGCGCTAATTCATTAATAAACAATAAATAATCGTTTAAAACAAATTCGCTTCCACCATGTGCATTGTGTCCGTTTGTGATGCATTGTCAAAAAGCGAACACCTTTAGCTACAAACCCAGCCATCGTTCAGAACATGGAGAACAGCCTCACGAACCAGCTTCGGGTCCGGCTCCTCGATGATATGCATTTCGCCGATCGAAACCGGCAATGCATAACGCAGGCGGCCGGCCTGAACCTTCTTGTCGTGTCGCATGACCTCCATTACCCTATCTGGCTCTATACCTTCAATGACTGCCTGAAGCGGAATTTGTCTTAAAAGTCTTTCGATTCTCTGATATTCAGTCTGGCTCAGCAGCCCGAGCTGCGTGGACAAACGGGCTTCCGCCAGCATGCCCAGAAACACGGCCTCGCCGTGGCGTATGCGCTCATAACCACCGAGATTTTCCAGCGCATGCCCGATCGTATGTCCGAAATTCAGAAATGCGCGAACAGAATGCTCTCGCTCATCGCGGACGACGATATCCGCCTTGATCGCACAGCTTCGCAACACGGCATCAGATAAAACGCGTTCATCTTTTTCCAGCAGAAGAGCGCGATTTTTTTCGCAAAATGCAAAGAAATCACGGTCATGAATGATGCCATACTTGATCACCTCGGCCAGGCCGGAGATCAGATCGCGCCGGCCGAGAGTACGCAAAACGGCGAGATCGATCCACACGAGTGCAGGCTGATGAAAAGCTCCGATGATGTTCTTCGCCTTCGGGTGGTTGATACCGGTTTTGCCCCCCACTGAGGCATCGACCTGCGCGAGCAGTGTGGTCGGCACCTGTACGAAAGGAATGCCACGCATATACGTCGCAGCGGCAAAGCCGGCCAAGTCACCGACCACACCGCCGCCGAAAGCGATCACAGCCCAGTCCCGTGCAGCTCCGAGCTCGAGAAACCGGGTCATGAGCTCGTGATACGTTTCGATATTTTTCGTCTGTTCACCGGCGGGCACGACGATGGTATCGAGATGCAATTTTGCTTTTTCGAATGAAGGGAGGAAAACCCCCGAATAGTGCGAAGCGACCTGCTCATCGGTTATCAGGATAAACTTGCTGGTTTTCATGTACAACCGCAACATCTCTCCAAGCTTATCGAGACAACCTGTTCCAACATAGATGGGATAACTGCGATTTCCCGGGAGATTCACTTTTAGAGACTGCATCGATCACTCGGACTCAACTATTTGTTTTCAAGAAGTCGGCATGGCTGTCGCCAGCAGCCAGGCCTGCGCCTGACAGCGCGGTCGGATTGAAAAAAAATTCCCGCCGGTGCCGCGGGAATATATGCTCTTGGAGGAATATGTGCCCGAAATTCGGGGAGAGGCCGGCTCAGCCATCACATCAGGCCGGGAGCTCCCGGGCACTCTGCGCCTGCTTTTTCTTCCAGCTTTTTGCCAGCTCGCTGATGCGCGCCTTGACGACTTGCATGTGCTCGTCAAGGTCTGATGGTGCAATCTGCAAAAATCGCGAGTAATATTCAAGGGCTTTTTCCGAACTGCCCTGGCTGTCATAGGCCAGTCCACAGTTCAGAATGGCTTCGCAATAACGGGAATCAAAAGAGAGCGCCCGCTTGTAGCAGTGCACAGCACGGGAAATCTGACCGAGACGCGTCAGTGCGATCCCTTTATTGTTCCACGCCATCACATAACCGGGATTGAGCGCAATCGCCTTGTCATAGCTCTTGATGGCGCGCAGGTATTCACCGAGACGCACCAGTGCATTGCCGCGATTATACCACAGGCTGGCATCATTCTTCTCGAGTCGCAGAGCGTGTTCAAAGCTGTTCAGCGCTTTTTCATGCTCGCCCAGGCGGGTCAGGCTCAGGGCCAGGTAATACCAGGCCTTGTAATCCTTCGGGGCCAGACGGGTACCGAGCATGAACAGTTCGCTCGCCTGCTGATCTTTCTGCAGTTTTCGGCAGACACGGGCAAAATTCATCGCCACTGTCCACGAGGTGATTTCATCGAGGGAGATGGTGCTGAAGGCGTGAAAAGCCGCAGTATAATTCCCTGTTTTGATCAACGCCATGCCACGATTCGAATGTGCCTGCCACGGCAGCACATCCTCACTGCCGATGCTGTCGAGTACGCGCAACGCCTGTTTGGGCTTGCCCATTTCCAGAAAAATACCGGCGAGATTAATCGTCGTGCTCACGGTCGGAAACCGGGAGTGCAGGCGTGACAACTGCTTGTATGCCTGCTCATACTGCTCCTCGACGATCGATTCCAGGCTGTCATTCCACAAATTGATGGCATCGGCCCACTGCCTGCGCTTGTCGATCTGCAACAGCTCGTGATAGAACTGCCGTGTCGATAGGATGAACTGCGCATCCCGGCGATTTTGATTGAGTCTGATATCATCGTCCAGATAATCCTCGAAAAAATCCGTACCAGAGCGCAGCAACAGATAGCTGTTTGCAACCAGAACCACGAAAACGACCAGACCGTTGGCCAGAATCTCCTGCTTACCGGACATGGCAAATACTTCCAGCACCAGGGTGATGAGCAGAGATAAAATCGCCATCGAATTGATGGCAACGAGCACTTTGTCTCTGCGTTCAAAACCCTTGAAAACGATGACAATGAAAAAAGCGATCAGAACGATTAGAGCACCGATAAAGTACATCTTCAAACTCCATGTGAGCCCGGATGGTAACCGATTGAGTCACCCCACCTCTCTTATGACCTGAAATCACACAAGCCCTCTCCCGCTGCCCGAAAAAAAGTGTTGCGATCCGGAGCCGGCCCGGGATATGCTGGGGAGCCATTTTCCAACAGGCCATCCAGAGAATTGCTCCCTGCAAAAGCCATATTCGGGATGTGATATCGACTTGATGCATCGGCGATTGCAGCAGTCATCTCGAACTAATTGCGAAGATTAAACATTGTTTATCAGCGGGTTGCGCAGGTGAGGAAACGATGTGTGGGGAGGCTGTTTCCTGCCGGAGGATGCCCGGCAGGAAAAGGTCATTTCACCGGTTTTTCCCGGAGGTAGCTTGAGGGTACCAATAAAGTTCTGGTGCAACCGGTCTCCAGTCACACCGCTCCGGTGATATGGCCGGAAATAACGCCCGCACGGGCGCAGTGCGGGCAGGCTTATCCGGATTGTTCAGTGCTTTCTTCCGGTACGGCGAACATCATCACAGCATAGGCGACTGCGGAAAGCAGATATGGATTGAAAAACAGGATGACGAACAAGACGCGGACGATCGTGGGATCGATATTATAGTAGCGCCCGAGGCCGCCACATACGCCGGCGATTTTGCGATCTGTCACTGAGCGGCGGAGCATGCGCGCTTTACTGCTCACAGCCACGGAACCGGTGTCGTCTTTTTTCTCCACCAGCATAAAATACACGCCGATGCCGATCAGCACCAGTGCAAACATGACACCCGGATCGATAGAGCGTAAAAACCAGATATTGTAGGCAAAATGGAACTGGTCGGCCAGGAGCAGCAGGCCGATGATCACCATGCCGATACCGACGAAAAAGCCGAGGCCCGAGTTTTTCTTTTCCTCCTGCCCGGCTTCACTTGCCTGCTCTGCTGCCAGCGGATTTTCCGGGATGATGATCCAGGCGATGATATAGGCGATCAGGCCCAGGCCGTCAGCAAAGGCAGCGACGACCCAGAAAATACGCACCAGCACCGGATCGATATTGAAATATTCAGCGACACCACCACACACACCGGCGATCACTTTCTCCCTCTGTGAGCGGTATATCCTTTTTTCGGATGTGCCCTCGCTGGTCGTGTTTTTTTCAACAGCAGGCGTTTGAGACTGAGCTTCTTTCTTTTTCTTTTCAGCCATCTTCTACCCTTTTTTCTTCTCGGTTCTTTGCGGGAATTTTGATTTCACAGGCATGCAAAACGTCAGGAATGTTTTTTTGTTTCGGGGAAATTCATAGGGTGCAGTGCTATCGGTTATGTTTCTGCTCGATGGCCATGATTTTATCGACACGGCGTTTGTGCCGGCCGCCGCCAAAATCGGTCTGCAGCCACAGGGTGACGATTTTTTTCGCCAGCCCCTCGCCGACGACCATCGAGCCGAGGGTGAGCACGTTTGCGCCGTTGTGCTCGCGGCTGTTTGCTGCCGTGTACAGATCGTTGCAGCAGGCTGCGCGCACGCCCGGCACTTTATTCGCCGCCATACAGGAACCGATACCAGCGCCATCAATGATGATGCCGGCCCGGGCCTCTGCCCGGGAAACCAGCAGAGCAACCTGTTCGGCATAGTCAGGATAGTCCACCGCATCTGTGCTGAACGTGCCGACATCGCGCACCTCAAAACCGAGATCATGCAGATGGGTGACCAAAACACTTTTAAGCGCAAAACCACCGTGGTCTGCACCGATAGCAACCGGCCCGCGGCTGGTGCGGATACTTGGTTTTTCGGCATCAGCAGGCACGGCTGGCCCGTGTTGATCTGCACCGGTCGTGACGATCCCGATACCAAACTGCCGCACGGCATCACGGGCTGAGGGAGTCAGTAGAGCTTCTCCTCTGATGGTTATTTTTTTCTCCCCGCGCTGGTGGGCGTCAAGGATCATTTTTTCTGTGATCAGCACTCTGTCCATAGTCTGAAAAATTTGTCCCTGGTTCTGCAGATGTCGTTTTATTTTCAGTTGATTTTCTCGATGATGCCGGTCATGGGCACAAAGCGCACCTTCGGGCCATCGATCTGTTCGGTCACACCATCATGTTTGATGATCGTCACCAGCTTTTGCTCGAATGTTCCGACAGGCAGAATCAGCCGCCCATCATCAGCGAGCTGTTCGATCAGCCTGTCCGGTACGATACCCGGTGCTGCGGTGACGATGATGCGGTCAAACGGGGCATGCTGCTTCAGGCCGATCGAGCCGTCGCCGAGGTGCGAAAAGATATTATCCAGCTCAAGGGCGAGAAACACGGCGCTCGATCGCTGGTACAGTTCCGGGACGATTTCCACCGTGTGCACTTCGCCGGCAAGGCGGGATAAAATCGCAGCCTGGTAGCCGGAGCCTGTGCCGATTTCCAGCACTCTGTGCTGTGGCCGCACCTGCAATTCCTGCGACATCAGCGCGACGATGTAGGGCTGAGATATCGTCTGATCATAGCCGATGGGCAAAGGGGAGTCCGTGTAGCTCAGGTGCCGCATCTTTGCCGGAACGAACTCGTGACGTGGGATTTCGAGCATGGCCTTGATAACAGCCCGATCGTGAATACCGCGGGCGACGATCTGCTTCTCGACCATTTTCCTGCGCAACCGGGTGTATTTCTCTTCATCTGAAGTTCGGCCAAACATGGCACCACCCAAATTTGGGAATTCAGCTTCCGTACCTCAACCGGAAGCTTCGACAAGCACCTGCACATGTGCTTCCACAGAACGGGCAAGTGCATTGAGATCATATCCGCCTTCGAGCAGGGAGACGATCCGGCCGCCGCACCAGAGCCCGGCCGCTTCGGTGAGAAAGCGGGTCATGGCAGCAAAATGCGTTTCATCCAAAGTCAACTGAGCGAGAGGGTCATCAGCGTGGGCGTCAAAGCCGGCAGAGATCAGAATCAGTTGCGGTCGAAAATGCTGTATGATCGGCTCGAGTTCACGCTGAAACGTATCGAGATAGTCCTGCGCACTCGTCAGCGGCGCAAAAACGATATTCTTTGTGTAACCCTGGCCGGGCCCGCTACCGGTTTCGTCGGGATGGCCTGTGCCGGGGTAAAGCGGCCACTGGTGCAGGCTGACGAAAAAAACATCGTCTTCGGTGTAAAAAGCATCCTGGGTGCCGTTACCATGATGCACATCCCAGTCAACGATGAGCACGCGCTCGATATCATGATTTTCCAGCGCATGGCGTGCTGTAACAGCGATATTGTTGAACAGACAAAAGCCCATGGCCCGGTTTCTTTCAGCATGGTGACCAGGCGGCCGCACCAGGCAAAAGGCATTCTGCAACTCACCGGCCATCACCGCATCCACTGCCTCGATGCCGGCTCCTGCAGCGTACAGAGCAGCCTGCCAGGAGTCTGCAGAAACCACCGTATCGGGATCGAGCTGCGAAGGGCCGGTTTCGCAGGCGCTGCGCACGTGTTCGATATGATGCCTGTCGTGCACGAGGTGCAGCTCGTCTTCGTTTGCCTGGCGCGTTACCGGCCGGTAGCACAACTCCCAGAGCGCGCCGGCCTGCAGGCGGCGCAGAACAGCTCCGATGCGGCTGGTCGATTCCGGATGCATGCTGCCGGTATCATGGCGGCTGAATATTTCGTGAAAAAAAACACCGGTTTTGCTTTTCATAACGATCAGGGTAAGTGCATTGTGCGGCTCAGGTTCTTCCCCCGGCCAGCCACGACCACGGTGTATTCGCCGGCTGAGGGGATTTTTACCGTGGCGCTGGCTGTAAACGGCGTCAGCACCTGGACAGCCATGACATTCGGATCGAACAGAGCCATTGGGGTTAAAGTGATGGTCGTACCATCAACCTCCACATCGACGACGTCCAGCTCATAGGCCGGATTCGGCAGGTTGCCCGTGATGCGAAAAACGATCGTATTGCCGTTCGAGGTCACGCGGTCGATCTCAACGGATGAGACGTAAACTTTTTCAAAACTGGTAATTTTGCGATTCTCCTCGTCCTCATTTTGTTTCGGGATATCTCGGCTTGCGGGTGCGGCACAGGCTAACATCAGTAGCGGAATCAACAGGTAGTTCACGGTTTTATCCCTCATGCAAAACGATGATGGGCATGGCGCCCGGTACGTCCTCTCCTCTTTTGTATCCTGACTCGAAAAACATCATACAATGTTTGCAAAGAAAACACCTTTACATCTTTCAATTACTTGTAATTTTACGACAAAGGCAAGGAAAAATGTCATAATCTCCCGGCGGGGTGCAGGATACCGGCAGCGAGAAGTTTTTCGCAGCTTGCCGCGTACAGCACACCTTTCGGTTTCAGGGTACACACGCTTTGCCCCGAGGGTACGGAATTCGTAAGAGTTCCGAAACGCCGCGCGCCCGAAGTGTTGCCACTTCGGCTACTTCTCGCCCATTGCGCCTGAAGGTAGCGGAACTCGCAAGAGTTCCGGCAATCCGTGGGCCCGAAGTGTTGCCACTTCGGCTACTTCTTGACCATTGCGACTGAGAGTAGCGGAACTCGCAAGGGTTCCGATACCCCGTGCGCCCGAAGTG
>WFTM01000380.1 GCA_015485525.1 Candidatus Zhuqueibacterota bacterium
AAAAACGCCGGCAATCATCCTTCCAAGGCGTGTGTTTTTTCTCTATCTTGCCGCTTCGAATGCGACGGGCTGAATGCCGCATTCGATACCCTGTGAACAAAATTTCACAGTCTTAATCAAAAATGGAGAAAATTATCCATTGAGCGATCCGACTCAGGTCTGATATACTATAGGTCTTTAAATTACAATAATTAAGACCGTTTCAGTATTGTGCACATTGGCTTGAAATATAGGACTTTTCATATATATACGTTACAAAATATAAATTTTTTTTAAGATTGATAAGATTTTGCTTGCGCATTCGCATCCGGGACATTATATTTGCCGTCATTCTGGAGAGGGAGTCCCGTTCGCGTCCTGTCAACGGGGCTGAAAACAACCCCACCCGTTTTTTGCATAAACCCGCACCAGGGTTTCGCTTCATATCAGTCTGAAACAATCTATATATGGCAATCAATTTCTGCCTCAGGGATTGCATTGTGCAGGCCGGGCAGATTTATGGTGTGAAATACTGTAGATAGTTTGCGCGATTCAACCAAACCCCAATTACTTTAAGGATAATTCCCTTGGCACAGATATTCCCTGAATGGACAAACAAGCTACCGTTTATTCTTCTGTTTGGTGGGTTGTTGGCGCTGTCTGGAGTTGTGGGCTTTTTCTGGTACTATGGCTCGCCCAGGTACACAGATGTCGGCTATCGTCCGGTACAGCCGGTGCAGTTCAGTCACAAGCTCCATGCTGGTGACCTCGGTATGGACTGTCGCTATTGTCACAACTTTGTCGAAGTTTCTGAAGAAGCAAACGTCCCTCCGACACAAACCTGTATGAATTGCCACACGTTGATCAAACCTGACAGCGAAAAGCTCAAGCCTGTATTTGAAAGCTGGACCACAGGCAAGCCCATCGAGTGGATTCGCGTGCACAAACTTCCCGACTATGCTTATTTTGATCACAGCGTGCACCTTCGCGCCGGCGTGGGTTGTGCGTCGTGTCATGGCAATATTGCGGAGGAAGAAGTCGTCATGCAGAAGGAACCCCTGAGCATGGGCTGGTGCCTCGAATGCCACCGCAATCCGGATGATTATCTGCGCCCGGTCAGCGAAATCACCAACATGGAGTGGATCGCCCCGGCGAATCAGGCTGAGTTTGCTCAAAAAGTGAAAAAGGAAAAGAATCTCGCCCCACCGGAGGATTGTTCAGCATGTCATCGTTAAAAAATAAAGAAAAGGTGCAGGCGACGAAGTACTGGCGCAGTTACGAACAACTCGCTGAAACACCGGAATTCAAGAAGTTGCTGCATAGAGAGTTTCCCGAAGGTGCCTCAGAGTTTACCGACCCCATCGGCCGGCGGAAATTCATGTCTCTTATGGGTGCTTCCATGGCTCTCGCCGGTCTGGCCGGCTGCCGCCGTCCTGTCGAAAAGATCGTCCCCTATGTCAAAGCGCCGGAAGAAATCATCCCCGGTGTTCCGAAATATTATGCAACCACGCTCACCCTTGCAACCAGCGCATACGGTGTACTGGTTGAAAGCCACGAAGGCCGGCCAACCAAAATCGAAGGCAATGAGCTGCATCCCTCAACCCGGGGCCGCGCCAACGCCTTGCTGCAGGCTGAAATACTCAACCTGTACGATCCCGATCGTTCAAAATTCGTGCTCAACGCTGGGGCGCGTAAAACCTGGGATGATTTTGCAGCATTCTGGGCAGGCCAATATGAAAAATATACCGCTAATGGCGGCGCCGGACTGGCAGTACTGGCCGAATCATTCACATCGCCAACGTTGTCCCGCTTGAAAAAACAGTTTCAGCGCACCTTCCCGAAGGCACGCTGGGTGACCTATGAGTCCGTAAGCGATGAGAACATCTACGAAGGCGTGCGCATCGCCACCGGTAAAGCGCTGCTGCCGAAATACCATTTTGACAAAGCCTCGGTTGTACTGTCTCTCGACGCTGATTTCCTGCAGACAGAAAGCGAGAGTATCCATAATAATAAATCTTTTGCCGATTCACGCCGCATCACCTCTGAGCACGATTCGATGAGTCGCCTGTACGTCGTCGAGCCGGTATTTTCTATCACCGGCAGCATGGCAGACCATCGCCTGAGCCTGCAGGCCCGCCAGATCGGTGCATTTACGGCAGCCCTGGCTCTGGAGCTCAAAAAGCAGGGCCTGCGTCTCGATACCTCCGGGCTCGGGGGCTATGCCCAGCATGATTTTGATAAAAAATGGCTGGCGGCTGTCGCTGAAGACCTGCGCAGCGCTGCCGGCAAAGCTCTTGTCGTTGCCGGACGCCGGCAGCCCGCGGCTGTCCATGCGCTGGTCTATGCCATCAACAAGGCACTGGGCGCAGCAGGCAAGACGGTCTCCTGGTATGAGCCGGTCGATAAGACACTGCCGGACCGCAAGGCGACCATGGCTCTGATCGACGACATGGCACGTGGTGCTGTATCCACGCTCTTTATTCTCGGCGGCAATCCAGCCTATGATGCGCCATCGGCAAGCCGTTTCGCCGCAGCGATGCGCAAGGTCGAAAACAGCATCCACCTCAGCTCCCATGTCAACGAAACCTCCAGCCGCGCCACATGGCACCTGCCGCGCACCCATGGTCTGGAACAGTGGGGAGATGCACGGGCAACAGATGGTACAGTCAGCGTCGTGCAACCACTGATCTTGCCTCTCTACGGTGCATTCAGTGATATCGAAGTCGTCAATTTTCTCAGCACCAATACCCATGAGACCGCGCACGCTCTGGTCAGAAAGACCATGAAAAAGGCTGTGCCCGCAACATCTACCGACAAGGGCTGGCGCAAAATTCTGCACGATGGCCTTGCCGAAAAGACCGGGCTTTCCGCCAAAGCACCGGCCGTGCGTGCATCAGCGATCTCGCGCGCGCTCTCCAGCCAGCCTTTTGCAAAAGACAAAGCTACGGATAAGAACCCTGAGCTGGTTTTTGCAACCTCGGCTTCGGTTTACGACGGCCGGTATGCCAACAATGGCTGGCTGCAGGAGTTGCCCGACCCGGTGACCAAAATCGCCTGGGATAACGCAGCCCTGATGAATAGAAAAACCGCTGAGGCACTCGGTGTTGCCAACCGGCAGATCATCACACTGGCCCGTGGTGATAAATCCGCACGGTTTCCGGTCTGGATTCTTCCCGGCGTTGCGGAAAACACCATCGTGCTCGAAGTTGGCTACGGGCGAACCAGCGCCGGCCGTGTCGGCGATAATGTCGGTTTTGATGTCAGCCCGCTGCGTACAAGCGACTCCTGGGATTTTACCACCGGTGTGCAGGTTATTGCCAGCAATGAATCCTGGATGATCGCCAATACGCAGGACCACAATGTCATGGAAGGCCGTCCGATCGTGCGAGAGGCGACTCTTGAAGAGTACCGCCACGAACCGAACTTTGCCCCGGAAATGGTCGAATACCCGACAGTCCCCGGCCCGGACGGCAAGCCGAAACTGTTTTCATTGTGGGAAGACCACACCTATGAAAGCGGAAATCAGTGGGGCATGTCCATCGACCTCAACGTCTGCACCGGTTGTAATGCCTGTACCATCGCCTGTCAGAGTGAAAACAATATTCCGATCGTCGGCAAGGAGCAGGTACACAATGGCCGCGAAATGCACTGGATGCGCATGGATCGCTACTTTGTCAGCGAAGATGAGGAAAATCTGGACGAACCTCAGATGGTGCACCAGCCTATGGCCTGCCAGCACTGCGAAATGGCTCCGTGTGAGCAGGTTTGTCCCGTTGCTGCCACTGTGCACGACAAGGAAGGTCTCAATGTGATGACCTATAATCGTTGTATCGGGACGCGTTACTGCTCGAACAACTGCCCGTATAAAGTACGCCGCTTCAACTTCTTTAACTATACCAAAGAAACTCCGGAAGTGGTCAAGATGGCCATGAACCCGGACGTGACGGTACGTTTCCGCGGTGTGATGGAAAAATGTACCTACTGTCTGCAACGCATCAACGAAGCCAAGATCGTCGCTAAACGCGAGGGTCGTGAGCTGAAGGATGGCGATGTGGTTACGGCATGTCAGCAGACCTGCCCGACAGACGCTATCGTTTTTGGAAACATCAATGACCCGGACAGCCGGGTTACCAAACTCAAAAAGCAGAACCGTGATTATGCTCTGCTCGCTGAGTTGAATGTCCGGCCACGGACGACTTACCTCGCCAAGATTCGCAACCCGAATCCGGCATTGGTTACAGGTGAAAAAACAGAACACGTATAAAAATTAGCGAACGGATTTCGTGTGGAAACTGCAGTCAAATCTTCTGTAGATGTCAAAGCGCATGGCGCCCAACTGATCGACGGGAACCAGACATTTCATTCCGTTACTGAAAAGATCAGCCAGATCACCGAAGCAGGCACGCCTAAAATGTGGTACGTCGGCTTTGGTATCTCCGTGCTGTTGCTGCTGATGGGTTTCAGCATGATCGGCTATCTGATCTGGGAAGGTACCGGTATCTGGGGATTGAACAACCCGGTTGGATGGGGTTGGGCGATCGTCAACTTTGTCTGGTGGGTCGGTATCGGGCACGCGGGAACGCTGATTTCAGCAATCCTGTTCCTGTTCCGGCAGCGCTGGCGGACGTCGATTAACCGTTTTGCCGAAGCCATGACGATTTTTGCCGTCATGTGCGCCGGCCTGTTCCCGGCAATTCACGTCGGTCGAATCTGGATGGCTTATTACATGTTCCCGTTGCCAAACCAGATGGCGATGTGGCCGAATTTCCGCAGCCCGCTGCTGTGGGATGTTTTTGCGGTAAGTACCTATTTCACTGTCTCGCTGCTGTTCTGGTATGTCGGGCTGGTGCCGGACCTGGCCACTTTGCGTGACCGTGCCAAGAGTATGTTCAGAAAGAAAATCATGGGTATCTTTTCCCTGGGATGGCGTGGCGGTAACCGTCAGTGGCAGCACTACGAACTGGCCTATCTGCTGCTCGCAGGGCTGGCAACCCCTCTGGTGCTTTCCGTGCACAGTATCGTGAGTACTGACTTTGCCACCAGTATCCTGCCCGGATGGCACACCACCATCTTCCCGCCCTACTTCGTCGCCGGCGCTATCTTTTCCGGATTCGCCATGGTGATGACCTTGGGTATCATCGCACGAAAAATTTTCAATCTCGAAGAGTTCATCACCATCAAGCACCTCGAGCGCATGAACATCATCATGCTGCTTACCGGTATGATGGTGGGCTATGCCTATAGCTGCGAATTTTTTATCGCCTGGTACAGCGGCAATGAGTACGAGACCTTTACGTTCATGAACCGTGCTTTCGGGCCCTATGCCTGGGCGTACTGGACGATGATTTTCTGTAATGTCGTCGTGCCGCAGGCTTTCTGGTTTAAAAAGCTGCGTACCAATATTCCTTTCATGTTCGTCGCCACCATCCTGATCAATATCGGTATGTGGTTCGAGCGATTCGTGATCGTCGCAACCTCCCTGTCTCGTGATTTTCTGCCCTCGAGCTGGGATTATTATTCCCCGACGGTTTTTGATGTCGGCATCTATGTCGGATCTTTCGGGTTGTTTTTCACCATGTTCTTTCTGTTCATCCGCTTTCTGCCCTTTATTTCGATGACAGAAGTCAAAGGTGTTCTGCCCCAGGCGGATCCGCACAACTACAAGCACTGAGCATCCTGCAAGACTAACAGAAAATCTGGAGCCAGGAGTAAGAAGTATGGCCAAGAAAGAGAATAAAGTGTATGGTATCCTCGCCGAGTTTGATAATCCGGCGGAACTGCTGCATGCAGCAGAAAAAGTGCGTGATGCCGGCTACAAGCGTTTCGACTGCCACTCACCCTTCCCGATTCACGGGATGGATGAGGCCATGGGCCTGAAACGCTCGCCATTGGGCTGGATGGTCGGGTTCATGGGCATGACCGGCGCTGGCCTCGGCACTCTGATGCAATGGTGGATGAATGCGGTGGATTATAAACTGGTGATCTCGGGTAAGCCCTTTTTCAGCTATCCGGCTTATGTCCCGGTAACGTTCGGCGTAGGCGTGCTCTTCGCTGCGCTGACAGCGGTCTTCGGTATGTTCCATCTCAACCGCCTGCCGATGCTGCACCATCCGGTTTATTATTCAGATAATTTCGGCAAAGTGACCGACGACGGTTTTATGATCAGCGTCGAAGCCACAGATCCGAAGTTCGATGCCCAGGCGACGAAATCCTTTTTTGAATCTATCGGCGCCAAATCTGTTGAGTTACTTCAGCCAGAATAATTCACGACAGGACATTTCATTTTGAAGCCAGAGAAAACCATGATTCGTGTACAGAATCTTTTTGTTAACCAAAGAGTAATGATCGGCCGCATCGGTTTGTATGCCATATCCGGCGTGCTGCTGCTGTCCCTGACCGGTTGTTTTCGCGGCCTGCCTTCGGAAAAACCGCCCATTCATCTGAATCCGAACATGGATTCACAGGAGAAATACAAGCCGCAGGCCAAGAGTGAGTTTTTTGCTGATGGCATGACCATGCGCCTGCCGGTTGAGGGTACTGTTGCCCGCGGAGATCTGCGCGCCGACGATGTGTACTACACAGGCAAGACCGCCGGCGGGAAGACCGTTAAAAAACTGCCCGTGGCCATCACTATGGACCTGCTCAAACGCGGTCAGGAACGGTACAATATCTACTGTGCCCCCTGCCACAGTCCTCTCGGCGACGGTGCCGGCATCATCGTGAAAAAAGGCATGCTGCCCCCGCCGAATTTCCATACCGACCAGGTACGGAATTTTGATGATGGATATTTTTTCGAAGTTATCTCAAATGGTGTGCGTAACATGCCCGGCTATAAGCACCAGATCGCTGTTGCCGACCGGTGGGCTATCGTTGCGTATATTCGTGCATTGCAAAGAAGTCAAAATGCTTCTGTAAAAGATTTGCCAGAGGAAAAGAGAGCGGAATATGGAATTCGATAGTCTGAATAAAAAACTTGAAGAAAAAGGCAGCAACGGCAAGCTGGCCCTGATTCTTGGTATCATCGGGCTCGCCGCAAGCGCTTTCGGCTATTTTCAGGCTGAGGAGCAGTTCTACTTCTCCTACCTGACAGCCTTCTTCTTCTGGGGCTCCATTGCCCTCGGAAGCCTGTTCTTTACCATGGTCAAGCACTTGACCAACGCGACCTGGAGCGTGGTTCTGCGACGCATCTCTGAAGCGTTTATGGCCTTCCTGCCCTTGATGGTCATCTTCTTCATCCCGATCATTTTTGGCATGAAACAGCTGTACCACTGGACCGATGTCGAAGCGGTCAAGCATGATGCGCTGCTGACGAAAAAAGCCGGCTACCTGAACACGACCTTTTTCTACATCCGTTCCGCAGTCTATCTGATCGTCTGGACTGTGCTGGCACGCGTGCTCTATAAAGCCTCAGTTCGCCAGGACACAGAAGGCCATTCCGAAGCTCTCGACAAGAAAATCAAAGGCACCAGCGCAGCAGGTATCATCCTTTTCGCCCTGACTCTCACCTACGCTGCTTTTGACTGGCTCATGTCCCTGGATCCGCACTGGTTCTCAACGATCTACGGCGTCTATATTTTTGGCGGTGCTTTTCTGGCAGCGATCTGCAGTATCACTCTGGTCGCACTCAGTTTGGAAAGCAAAGGTATCCTCGAAGGTGTGATCACGACGGAGCACCATCATGATCTCGGTAAAATGATGTTTGCATTCACTGTGTTCTGGTCCTATATCGCATTCTCCCAGTTTTTCCTCATCTGGTATGCCAATATCCCGGAAGAGACGATCTGGTTCCTGCACCGTGTTGAGGGGAGCTGGAAAACCGTAACTCTGTTGCTGGTCTATGGTCACTTTCTGGTGCCGTTTCTGCTTTTGATGCCGCGTTTTGTCAAGCGCCGTTCCACAGCACTGAAGGTTATGGCGATCTGGATCCTGTTCATGCACTGGGTCGATCTGTATTGGAATGTCCTGCCCAATTTCAGTAAGCACGGCATGCATTTCCACTGGCTCGACCTCAGCACCATGCTGGGCATCGGAGGTATTTTCGTCTGGCATTTCTGGAAAACATATCGTGCCAACTCGCCTGTACCGGTTAATGACCCCAAACTGTCAGCATCTATCGAGTTTACTAATTTTTAGGTTGTGCAAATGAGTGATACCAAACCTGATACACCAGAAATCACCATGCTCGATTCCGGGTATGAGAAAAGTGATGTTGAGCTGAGCAAGCTCTTCCCGCTGACCGCTTCAGTACTGATCTTTCTGGTCATTTCCATCGTGCTGCTCAACGATTTTTTGATCAGGAGCGAGGAGCAGCAGTACTATGAGTCGGTTCTGAAACCCAAGTCCCAGGAATTGATGGAAGTTCGCCAACGAGCCGACAGTCTGCTGAGTACATACGGGCGCGATGAGCTGGACCCGGACGTCTATCGCATTCCGATCGACCGTGCGATGCAAAAGCTGGTGGAAGAAAGCACCCGCTGAGCTATGCGCGGTGATGATATTTCAAAGAACGCAGACGTAGAAAAATGAAAAACACCCATTTTACAGTGGGGTTTCGACAGGTCGTACTGGTCATTTTGTTGCTGGCCGGGCCTGGTACACAAACAGTTCTTTCGCAAGTCATAGATAATAATCCCGATGAACTGCGTATCATCGATGTCATCGAGCATCTTGGTGACGAGATACCGCTGCAGTTGCCATT
>WFTM01000381.1 GCA_015485525.1 Candidatus Zhuqueibacterota bacterium
AAAAAATCAGGCTCGGCGACGACGGATTTTTCCACCCTCATGACCAACGGCCAGCCACGCTCAAAGGCTTTGGCAGCGTTTTTCGGCCTTGACCCGGAGCGATTCCGCATGTCCCAGAGCTACACCCTCGGTGTGACGAGTTTTGGAGGCACCGCGATTTCGCAAGGGGTGTATCTCAACTCAATTTCGTACGATTTCAGCATTCCTCTGACATTCAACCTCGAGTGGGGCGTACGGATGAATCCCCTGCAGGCCGGTCAAAATCAAAATGCTGCTCTGCCAGGGCTGAATAACGGCTTATTCCTCTCTGGCGCCAGTCTGGAATACAAACCCAGCAAAAATTTCCAGATCGGTGTGAGTTATTCATCCTATCCACTCGGGTCGTACCCCGGCTCTTACACACGCAGCAGGAAGTGGCTGCACGACGACGAGTAATTCTCCCGGCCGGTGTTCATCCCGGCCTTTGCACACAGAACACAGTCTTCACCCGCTCTTGCAAGCGACAAGCGGCGGCAAGCCCCCATCAAGCTGAGGAGGAAGGATGGCACGGCGTCCCACTTCGGGCAACAGACAAACCCGCAAAAAACCGGCTGCGCGCAGGAAAGCAGCTCGAAAACAGCCGGCGCAGAATCTCAGACGTACGCTCTACGGAGTCGGCCTGTGGATTCTCGGCATTTTCAACACCATCCTGATCGGCTCATTTGTGATGAAACATCTTGCCACCGGTGAGGAAACCAAGATCAGCGTACCTACTGAAGTGGTATCCCAGACCGATGTGGCTCTGAGGCTCGAAGTTCTGAACGGCTGCGGTGTCAGCGGCATTGCCAAGACCTTTGCAGACCAACTGGCTGAAGCCGGGTTCGACCCGGTCAATGTCGGCAACTACTCGATTTTTGAGATGCCGACCACGGTCATCCTGGACCGTAAATCGAAAAACCGGCTGTTAGGCCTGCGCGTTGCCGAGAAACTCGGGCTGCCGGAATCAGCGGTCTCTTACCAGGAAAGTGACAGCCGGGACGTCGATGTCTCGGTCATCATCGGCCTGGATTACTCCAAAGCCGGCTTCTTGCGCAACCGGCGTTAAAGAAACGGCGGGAACGGTATCTTCGATGCAATCCGGACGAGTTGCGTATTTTTTCTATAACCTCATCATTCTTCCTCTCCTCACCCTTGCCCTGCGATGTGCCGGGCTTTTTCATAACAAAATCCGCAGCGGCATTCAAGGCCGTCGCGAACTCAACGAGCGCCTGACCCGCAAACTCGCTGCCTTCCCAAAGACCAAACCGCGCATCCTCATCCATGCCGCATCCATGGGTGAATACGAACAGGCACGGCCGGTCATCCGCTTACTGCGCGAAAAATTCCCCGACCATGTGCTCATTCTCAGCGTCTTCTCTCCCTCAGCCTATGAGAACCTGAACACAACTGAAGCAGACATTCTGACCTACCTCCCTTTCGACCGCATCCGTGAGGTACGCTCCTTTCTCGATCTCGTACGGCCACAGTTTCTGCTCTTCACGCGCTACGATGTCTGGCCCAATCTCGTACGCGAGGCCTCCCGGCGCGGGGCATATTGCGTGCTTTTTGCCGCTTCGCTGCACGAAAAATCTGCCCGGCGAAAATGGCTTATCCGCCAGTTCAGCCGGGCGGTACATGCTCATCTCGATGCAATATGTCCGATTTCTGAGCAGGCAAAAAACGCGATGCAGATTTTTCTCTCTCCTCAGCATAAAGTCGTGGTCTGCGGCGATCCCCGTTTCGATCAGGTGGTTTATCGTGCCCGCGAGCGCGACATCGCGGAGCTTCTGCCCCGGTCTCTGCTGAAAAATCAGCAGCTATTCGTTGCCGGCAGTTGCTGGCCGGAGGACGAGGTCGTTCTGCTGCCTGCTTTTTGCGAACTGAAGCGTGGCACGGCTGACGCGGTGCTGCTGCTCGTTCCACACGAACCGACCGAAGCCTATATCAGCAGTGCTGTGCGCAGTTGCTGCAATCTGAATTTGAGCGTGAGTACACTTTCACAGTACGATGAAAAAGAGCGCAGCGATGTGGTGATCGTGGATAAGGTAGGCATTCTGGCCAATATATACGGCGCCGGAATCGGGGCGTTTGTCGGCGGGGGGTTCGGACCGGGGGTGCACAGCGTCATCGAGGCAGCGGCGCACAGCCTGCCGGTTCTGTTTGGCCCGCGCATGCGCAACAGTGCCGAGGCTATCGGCATGGTCGAGGAAGGCTGTGGTTTTATCGTCGAAGATGAGGCTATGTGCCGGCGCTATCTCGTTGATATTTTCCACAACGCAGAGTTCCGCCAGAAGGCTGCCGAGCAAAGCCGCGCTTTCGTCGCTGCGCGTACCGGCGCTGCTGAAAAAATCGTTGCTGTATTGTCTTCTGCCAGGGAAAAATCTGACAGAGCGTGATCACCACGTTTTCAGGATAGAGTGCTCTTATTGAGGTAGCCAGCACAAGCCAGCCTTTTCATTCATTTCTGATAATCTTCGCGCAAGAACAGTCCGCGCCGGCTTCCCGCTGCAGCGGCATAACTGCAGCACTATGCGCAGGCCTGACGGATTCAGCTTTCTCGCCTTGCGGCCATTCATTTTGCCGTCAAAACACGCCGGCGCTCCAGGGGGGAACGCAACAGGTTCACCTCATACTCCAGTTGCCCGCGCAGTTCTTCATTGCCATCAGGGATGCGCAGCGCCACATCAGCGAGGACAGCGGCGCGAGTACTTTCATCATTGATTTCCCTGCTCGTGCGCATGATCACAGCAAGGACCTCGTGGTTGCAGTTTTTCTGCTTCAGCACTGCTGTGATGATGAGCTCGAGATTGCGGTCAGCAGCAAAAACACCGCGAACCCGGCGCATGATCAGGGCCAGCGTATCTGCAGACAGAGACGTACTTTCCAGCAGCCGCTCGTAGTACATTCGCTGCGAGCGCTCGCTTTCGATGGCATCGATCTCGCGAAACACGGCTACAGCCCCGCCGGCTGCCAGAATTCTCTCCACCCGCAGCCGCGAGGTGATCCCGGTCTCGCGTACGATTTCCCGCAACAAACCAGTAAACCAGCGCCTGGCTGTGCTGTCGAATTTTGCCGGTTCAAAATCGACCTCATAGCGATAGGAGACGCTGTTACGCCCGGCAGAGGTTGCGCGCAGCCGGCGATATACGCCAGTGCGCCGCTCCTCGAACTCGACCATGCCCCCCTTTCCGATGGATCGGATACCTGTCTCACCAGCAGCAATCACAAATGTACCCCGCAGCCGGGCACGCACGCTTCTGTCCGGGCCTTTCCAATCGACGACCATGTGCGTGATCGTGCTGTCGCGTGCGCGCAGCTTGTCGTAAACCGAAGTAAAGCCATCATGCTGGGCCATGGCCGGACCGTGGCCTGCCAGAGAGAACAGGCAGACCGTGAGTACCTTACTGAGTCCTGTTTTCATCGGTATTCCTCCTGATGGGGTGTTGCTACCTCCTCGCCTCCTGCTGCGCAGGCGGGTTCAGGCTTCCCGAACGGTAACCGTCGAGATCGACTGTGACGTAGCGATAACCGACTTCCTTCAGCGCTGTGCTGATGCGCTGGCGCATATCCGGGTGCAGCAAACGCGGCACCATCTCGGGCACCACTTCAATGCGGGCAATCTCACCGTGATGGCGGACGCGAACCGTGGCAAAGCCATTATCGAGCAGGATTTGTTCGGCCCGATCGATCTGCCGCAGCACCTCGGCGCTCACGCGCGTGTTATATGGGATGCGCGAGGCCAGACAGGCAGAAGCTGGCTTATTCCACATAGGAACATCCAGAGCCCGGGCAAGCGCACGCACAGCGGCTTTGTCCAGCCCTGCTTCGAGCAGCGGGCTGCGCACACCCGCTTTTTTCGCCGCGGCCATGCCGGGACGATGAGCATTTACATCATCGGCATTGGTGCCATCGACCACGGTCGCGAAGCCGAGCTCTGTGGCCAGCGCTGAGAAACGGCTGTACAGCTCATCCTTACAAAAAAAACAACGATCGACAGGATTGGCCACGTAGCGCGGGTCTTCAAGTTCCCTGGTCGCCAGCATGTGCAGGGGCACGCCAAGACGATCTGC
>WFTM01000382.1 GCA_015485525.1 Candidatus Zhuqueibacterota bacterium
CTTTGGATGTTTTCGAAAAGACCCTCGCGCACGAGCAGGCTGTAACTGCCAGTATCAACGCACTTTACGAACTTTCCCTGCAGGAAAAGGATTATCCCACACAGGTGATGTTGCAGTGGTTTATCGAAGAGCAGGTGGAAGAGGAAAAAACCGTGCAGGAGATCATCGATCAATTGAAGCTGATCGGCGATGATGGCACTGGCCTGTTCCAGCTCGATCGTGAGATGGGTGCCCGCCGCGGCACGACACCGGAAAACGGGAATGCATAGCCCGGGAGATTTTCACCCGTTTCCCATGCCGCTTGCATGCTGCGTTATGCCATGAAGCGTGCGGCGTAGTTTTCTTCCCCGCATGGGCAGATAGGCCCTGCCCGTGCGGTATGTGTTAATGAGGTCGGTGTGCCTGGCCATCCGACATGTCATCGAACTTTCAACTCGTGCCCGGCTGCGGGCAGGATACCTCATGAAAATCACATTTCTCGAGAGTTTTTACGGCGGCTCGCACAAGAGCTTCCTCGACGGTCTGGTGAAATACAGCACGCACGAGATCGATGCCCTGACTTTACCGGCCCGCTTCTGGAAGTGGCGTTTACGCGGCTCCGCGCTCTATTTTGCCGACCAGTACGGCCGTGAAATCAGAAATTCCGACCTGCTCATCGCCACGGATATGCTCAATCTCGCCGAACTGAAGTCCCTGGCTAACTATACCGGGCCATCGATTCTGTTCTTCCATGAAAATCAGCTCACCTATCCTTTACCGGATCATGAGCGCCAGGACCCCCATCTCGGCATGGTCAACCTGGCCTCAGCTCTCGCCGCAGATGTCAACCTGTTTAACTCGAACTTCCAGCTCAATTATTTCACCGACGCGCTGCGTAGTTTCATCAACCGCATACCGGAGTTCGTGCCTGTGTTCGCGCACCAGCGTGTGATGAAAAAAAGCCGCGTGATGTATATGGGCTGTGATTTCAGCGCCTTTAAACCCGCTCAACGTAAGACGAAACCAAATCCCGAACCTGTTATCCTCTGGAATCACCGCTGGGAATTCGATAAGCAACCCGCAGTCTTTTTTCGGGCCCTGTATAAACTGCACGCTGAAGGGGTGCCGTTCAAACTGCTTATCCTGGGGGAAAATTATCAGGTGCATCCACGTGAGTTTCTGGAAGCGCGGGAAAAGCTCAAAGATCGCATCATCCGTTTCGGCTTCGTCGATACATGGGAGGATTATGCCGCCACCCTGAACATGGCCGACATTGTCATCTCGACGGCGATTCAGGAAAATTTCGGTTACTCTGTCGCCGAGGCCATGTACTGTAAAACTCTCCCTTTGCTGCCCAACCGTTTGAGCTACCCGGAGATACTGGCTCCGGAATTCCACAACGCCTTTTTATACAAGAATGAGGACGATCTGGTCAACAAACTGCGCCATCTGCTGATTCATTACCGTGAATATGATGAAACGCGGGAAAAACTCTCTCAGGCTATTTCACGCTTCGACTGGTCGCGAAGAATAGCAGAGTTCGATGAGCTGTTTATGCAGCTTGCTGATGGCAAAACCGGGCAGGCAGCAGCATGACGAAAAGGCGTTGCGCCGGACTGGTTCAGGCGTAACACCATCTCTCCGGCAACAGGGCCTTGCTGCCGGAGGAATTTTTTTGAACCCAAAAGATGTCGATTTGAAACAAATGCTTGCTTTTTTGTAAAACAATAGATATCCTGTTTTGGAAGCGCTTCGTCAGAAAGGAGTCTGACTCGACGCTGATTCAGACCGGGCAAATTCTCAGGCGATACCCCTCACCAATGGGTCAAACCAAATCACACCTATTTTGCTCTTGCGGCACCAGCAACTGCCCGCCCTCTCCTTCACCTGCTCTGACGATGTCCTGTTCATCACTTTCTGATGGGGAAAAGACGATGTACGCAGAACACTCCCTACTCTCTCGAACCGAATAAATTAACGCTTCTCTGCGCATTGCAAACGCAGATGATTCGGTGACAACGGCTATTGTCGTAGCCATTTTTGCAGGTTGTCATCGCAGCGCACCGGTCTCCTCTCCTGGCGCAATGCAGTATTGCATCGTGACAGGACGCTGGATACGAATCCCCTCAGGTTGGGCAGCTTTCGGTGCATTTCTAAACCGGCATTACCGGTAAAGTGCATAAAAGCAACCCAATCAGAACCTCATAACTGAAAGGGTTTAGTCATGAGAGCGATAGGAAAAATCTTCAGCATCATTCCGACGTTGTCCGTCCCGCTTGTTTATTTGAACATCCGTACACGGTTTATGCAGCCTGAAGCGGTCAAGCGCTGGTTTGATAAAGTCGTGATGAGTCATGCCCTGCCATCCGGTGGCCTCTTACAGATCAATGTCGGCACGCTTTTTATCATCTTCGGCCTGTTTCTGCTTCTGATCGAGATTTATAAGTCAACCCACGTGAACAATGTTCAGATTGTTGAGCACACCATGTCCTTTTTCCTCTTCGTCGTCTATTCCCTGCAGTTGATTTTCGACCCGCGGCTTGCGAGCAGTGTTTTCCTGCTGCTGGGAATGATGGCGGCTGTTGATCTGATCGCCGGCATCGCAATTACCATCACTGCTGCGCGCAAGGACTCTGTGACGACGATCAAAGCAGCCGGTCTCATCCCGGATTAAACGAACTTTGTTTTGTCCCTGTCTGTAGGAATGCCCGATACTATGACGATATTCGGGAAAGCCGAAAAATTCTCCTGAACGCGCACGCTGTAAGCAGAGCTTCTGCTGATGCGCCGGAGGGAACAGTTTTCAGGTTGTTATTCCTTAAGACACCCCAACCACTTTGGGGGGGTGAAATAAAATTATAACCGGAGAAAAAACATGAAAGTACAGTCCATTCTTACCCTGATGTTGGCGGTGCTCCTGTCCGGGCTGATTGCCTGTTCCGCCGATGAAAACCAGCAGGCTGCAGAGACAGCGGTGGCCACGAAGGTCGTCACATTGGATGTTGAAGGCATGACCTGCGGCGGTTGTGAGGCGGCGATCAAAACCACGCTGAAGAAAATCGATGGCGTGCAATCTGTCGATGCGAGCTATGAAAAAGGCAGTGCAGAAGTCACCGTGCAGCAAGGCAAAGAACAGGTCCAGGCGATGATCGAGGCGCTGGATAAAATTGGCTATAAAGCAAAGGTAGCGGATAAATCCTGAGTATGGAGCAACCGTGCATCTCAAGGCCTGTCGGGTGTGGCGCATCCGGCAGGCTTTTTTTTATCCTTACCCGGCTCGTCATAGTCCTGTAAGCCGGCATCTGCGTGAAGAAAAAGGGACTCTCCTTCAAACCGTGTGGGTTGATTTTCAGTATGGCAACCGGGGCGGTTGGCCCATGATGTACCGCGACATTCATGTCGCTCGGTTGGATTCTTTTCGTTATACAGGCTGCTTTCTGGGTTGGCAGAGACGCGACATAAATGTCGCGGTACGGGGTTATTTCGTCAACAATCCCAACCCACGCAATCTGAGAAAGAGCCAAAAAAGGATTAAAACCTTGACATCGATAAAGAAATGTTGTATTCTCTATACCCATTAGGGGTATTGGGTATTTTGTGCCCTGCTGAGATGCATGGTGCAAATGCCCCATCTGAATTGGGCTTTCCTTGCACTGCGTTGGGAATGTCCGGATTGACGAAAGTTCACGTTACAGGGAAAGACCGAAATGCTCGACGAAGACACGAAAACGCAATCTCTGCGCCGGCTGAAGCTGGCCAAAGGCCAGCTCGAGGGTGTGGAGCGCATGATTGCAAATGAAAAGTACTGCATCGATATCATCAACCAGCTCTCGGCTGTGCGCAACGCCCTTGAGAAGGTCTCGCTCATCCTGATGAAACAACACATCAGCACCTGCCTTGTCGATAGCGTTCGCGAGGGCGATGAAGAGCGGCAGGAGAAAAAACTCGATGAATTGATGGAGACGGTTTACAAATTTATCACCTGATCTATGCTGCTTGTCTTCTGGTTAAGATGGGCAAAACGCGGATACTCACGTGCCGGACAACTCAGGTCTTTTGCCAAAGCTGGCCAGTCCCGGTACAACTCTGCAAAACAGGAGAAAGGATATTCCATGGAAATAGATGTGAAGCTCGAAAAAATTGCTTTGCCCATAGATGGCATGCACTGTGCCGGCTGCGCGAATGCTATCGAACGCAGCCTGAAGAAAACGGAAGGGGTAGAAAACGCCGCCGTCAATCTGACGCTTGAAAAAGCACAGGTCAGCTTTGATCCCACGCGGGTGGACCGGGACAAGCTGATCGAAGCTGTACGTAAGGCGGGTTATGATGTCAAAAGTGAGGTGGTGCGTACGGTTCTGGACATTGGCGGGATGCACTGTGCCGGTTGTTCCAATGCTGTTGAGCGCAATTTGCGCAAAGTTGATGGCGTTGTCGAGGCGAATGTCTCTATCGCCACGGAAAAAGCCGTGGTGAGTTATGACGCGGCGATCGCCACTCCTGAAGACTTGCGTGCTGCAGTCAAGGCAGCAGGTTACGAAGTGCTGGAACAGCAGCAGGAGAAAGCTCCCGGTCTGGTGGAGGAGCAGATGCAGCGCGTGCAGCGCTACCGCAAGCTGATGATCATCGGCTGGAGTATCACCGCGCCAATCATGCTGCTCATGCTCGCGCATATGCTGGGCTGGATGATCCCATACATGGATATTGTTTTCCTGCTCGCAGCCATTCCGGTCGTTTTCTGGGTTGGTGCCGATACACACCGCAGCTCGTGGAATGTCCTGCGCCATGGTGGTACCAACATGGACGTACTGATCAGTCTCGGGGCGTTTGCAGCTTTTGCGACCGGTATCGCCGCTTTTTTCCTGCCTGTCGCCAGCTATGCCGCCATCGCAGCGATGATCATCTGTTTTCATATCACCGGCCGTTATTTGGAATTTCGCGCCAAAGGGCGGACCTCGCAGGCGATCCAGAAATTGCTCACGCTTGAAGCCAAAACCGCGCGATTGCTCATCGACGGCCAGGAGCGTGAGGTGGATATCGACGCCGTGCAACCGGGCGATGTCATGCTGGTCAAACCCGGGGAGAAAATCCCCACAGACGGTATCGTCGTCAAGGGTCACAGCGCTGTTGATGAGTCGATTGCCACCGGCGAGTCGATCCCTGTGGAAAAAGAAGAAGGCAGCGAAGTCATCGGTGCAACGATTAATAAAAACGGCGTTCTGCATGTGAAAGCCACTCGCGTGGGCAAAGACACTTTTCTTGCGCAGGTCGTCAAGCTGGTGGAAGAGTGCCAGGGTACCAAGGTACCGATTCAGGAATTTGCCGATCGCGTGACCACTATTTTTGTGCCGACGATCATCGTCCTGTCGTTGCTGACTCTGGCGGGCTGGCTGATGTTTTATGAGACATTTGCCGGGCTCGCAGCCTGGGCCGCGAATTACCTGCCCTGGGTCAATCCCGAGCTGGGGGAGATTTCTCTGGCCATCTTTGCCGCAGTCGCTGTCCTCGTTATCGCCTGTCCCTGCGCTCTCGGGCTGGCCACGCCAACTGTGCTCATGGTCGCTTCGGGGATCGGCGCTGAGAACGGTATTCTCATCCGTAACGGCGCGGCCATTCAAACCTTGCAGGAAATCGATACCATCGTGCTGGATAAAACCGGTACTATCACCAATGGCCGGCCGGAAGTGACGGACGTCGTTGCCCTCGGTAAGCTCGCTGCCGACCGGGTGCTGCGCCTGGCCGCGAGTGCCGAGAAGAATTCGGAGCATCCGGTTGCCGAAGCCGTTGTCCGGCGCGCGAAAACAGACGGCCTCGATCTCGATGAGGTGGAAAAATTCCGCAACCACGCTGGTAAAGGTATCGCCTGCGAGATCGACGGCAAGGAGGTACGCGTCGGAAACATCCGCTGGGCAAAGGAGCTCGGCGTTGAACTCAGCGAGGCGATGCCGGCGATCGACAAGCTGGAAGGCGAGGGCAAAACGGTGATGGTTGTCATTATCGACGGTGCTCCGGCCGCGATTATTGCGGTTGCCGATACGCTGAAAAAAGATTCGCAGGAGGCCATCGCCGCGTTGAAGGAACTGGGTTTGCGCCCGGTGATGGTGACCGGCGATAACGAACGCACAGCGCGGGCCATCGCTAAGTCGGTCGGGATTGATGATGTGGTCGCAGAAGTCCTGCCTGAAGATAAAACCCGTGCAATCATGGACTTGCAGCAGGGCGGCAGGCGCATCGCCATGGTCGGCGATGGCATCAACGACGCCCCGGCTTTGACACAGGCTGACGTCGGTATTGCTATCGGTACAGGCACGGATATCGCCATCGAGTCATCGGATATCACGCTTGTACGCGGTGACCTCACCAGCATCGTCAAGGCGGTCCGGCTTTCGCGGGCAACGTTCCGCAAGATCAAACAGAATCTTTTCTGGGCATATTTTTATAATGTAATCATGATCCCCATCGCCATGGTTGGTTTCTTGCACCCGGCCCTGGCCGAAGCAGCTATGGCGATGAGCTCGGTCAACGTGGTCAGCAATTCCCTGCGCTTGCGCAAGATCACGCTCTGATCTGCTTTGCCCCCAAAGCATCTGCTTGAAGAAAAAATTGCCACGGCATTCACACCGTGGCAATTTTTTTAACTGCCGGCTTTGGCCCGATCCAGCGTCCTGACACACCAGTGTTTGAGGAAAACTGGGTTGTCGGATATCGATATCCATTTGCGGCCCGTTATGCAGAGTTATCCGGGTACTCATGTGCATGAGACACTATTTCCGCTGCTCCGGCCTTTCGCTCCAAACAAACCTGCTGGAAGACTGCCCGCCGCCAGCCTGCAACGGCCTCCCTTGCTTGACTTTTGCTGAAATACTGTGTATGTTTGACGCCGGATTGTGTACGATATAATCCGGAAGCACGATCGAGTGTTTGTATGCCGGGGTTTTCTGTTCGCCGGGTACTCATGCGTGCACAGCATCATCAGCAGTGCGAAAAAACGTTGTCGCCAAAAATAAAGCGAGCGAGAGGTTATGATCACGACTTTTTTTGCTTTTGTCCTGGTTTTGGGATTTCTGGTATTCGTGCACGAGTTCGGCCATTTTATCGTGGCCAAACTGATCGGCGTGCGCGTGCACGTCTTTTCCATCGGCTTCGGTCCCAAGATCGTCGGCCGTGAGTGGCGAGGAACTGAATATCGCCTGTCGTGGCTGCCGCTTGGCGGGTATGTCAAGATGGCTGGCGAAAATCCCATGGAAGAGACCACAGGTTCGCCGGAAGAGTTTTTGTCCCGTTCTGTGTGGGAGCGCATCGCGATCATTTTTGCCGGACCGGCGATGAATTTGATCTGGGCAGTGATCTTCGTCGCCTTGATCTATTTTTCCGGGGTTGAATCTCCCGCTTTCCTCAAAGAAACCCCGCGGGTCGGCTGGGTTGAGCCAGACTCGCCTGCAGAGCGCGCGCAGGTGCAGACAGGAGATATTATCCGTGAAGTTTCCGGAACCGAGGTGGCGACGTGGGAGGA
>WFTM01000383.1 GCA_015485525.1 Candidatus Zhuqueibacterota bacterium
CTACGAACGTTTCACCCCCAACCATCTCGTGACACCGCTCCTGCGGTGTCACGCCATATTTTCCGCTCCCGCGGCGGTGCACAGCCGAAATGAAAATACCGCCAACTCCGAACGCCTGCATCTTACCGGAACACGCTGGAGGACTATGCGACTTTGGGGGCAAGCTGAAGCGTGCACTACGAACGTTTCATCCCCGGCCATCTCGTGACCCCGCTCCTGCGGTGTCACGCCACATTTGCCGCTCCCGCGGCAGAGCACAGGCGCAACGCGATGCCGCCTGCCCTGAAAGCCTGCATCTTGCCGATGTACCCCGGATGAATTTGCGACTTGGGGCACGATTGGCAGAACCTAGCGAAGGCTCAAAGCCTTCGCTAGGTTGCCTCTCGTGACACGGCTCCTGTGGTGTCACGTCACATTTTCCGCTTCCGCGGCAGTACACCAGCGAAACGCGATGCCACCTGCCCTGAAAGCCCGTATCTTTCCGGCGCACACTGGAGGAATTTGCGACTTGGGGCACGATTGACAGAACCTTGCGAAGGCTCGTAGCCTTCGCAAGGTTAAGATACTCTCTCCATATCTGCACCAGGCCCGATTAGCTGAGTGAAAGGGACCACCCGACTATAATACGGACAAATATGGATTAAAACAATCCATGACGAACTGACCGCAGATACGGAAAATAGAATTTATCAATCCATCTGAACAGCTTTTTGCCCCAAATAAATCGCTCAGGTTAGTTCTTTGTTGTTTGGTGAGCTGGTGGAGCGTGCACTGATATAATTATACAGAATCGGAATGACGAACAAGGTCAAAAATGTTGCGGTAATCAGACCGCCGATGACCACCGAAGCCAGAGGACGCTGCACTTCGGAGCCCGGCCCGACGTTGAAAGCCATCGGGATGAATCCCATGCTGGCAACAAGGGCGGTCATCAGTACCGGTCGCAGCCGGTCTGCGGCACCCTTTATGACCACTTCCCGCAGGGGATAGCCCTTTGCGCGCAGTTCGTTCAGATGCTCGACCAACACGATGCCGTTCAACACTGCCACACCGAATAGTGCGATAAAGCCGATACTCGCTGTCACGGAAAGATACAGGCCACGAATCCAGAGCATGAAAATTCCTCCGCTGAGCGCAAAAGGCAGGTTTATGAAGATCAGCAACACGTATCGAATCTCACCGAACATGATGTACATCAATCCGACGATAATCAGCAGGGTCAATGGTACGACCAGAAACAGATGCCTGATGGCCCGCTGCTGGTTTTCAAAAGAGCCGCCAAACTCGAGAAAGTATCCGGCAGGGATATGGACATTTTCTTCGATGGCTTTTTTCAGTGCTGCGACGTAGCTTCCTATATCGATGTCGCGAATGTTGGCACCGATTATGGTACGCCGCGAGCCATTTTCCCGTGCGACTTCACGCGGACCTTCTTCCGCAGCGATGTGAGCTACACGTTTCAGGGGGATGTATCCACCGTCAGGCAGGTGCACAGGTATTTCCATGATCTTTGAATAGCTGTCGCGCAAAGCCTGGGGATAGCGGACGACGATATCAAACCGGCGCTGGCCTTCAAAAACCTGACTCACCGCCATGCCACCGATCCCGGCTTCAATTACCCTCTGAACATCATCGACGTTGATGCCGAAAGAAGCCACGGCATCACGATCGATGATGATATTGAGGTATGGCTGGCCCTCCGACTGCTCGACATAATAATTTTCTGTACCCGGCAATTTTTCGATCTGCTCAGCGATAGCATTGGCGATGGAACTGAGTACTTCCAGGCTTTCACCGAACACTTTAACAGCAATATCGGATTTAACACCGCTGGTCAGCTCGTCGACACGCATGGCGATCGGCTGGGTGAAGTTATAGGATAGTCCCGGCTCGCTGGCCAGATAAGGCTCGATCATCTCGATGATCTTTTCTTTCGTCATGCCATCGCGCCATTCTTCCCGTGGCTTGAGCAGCACCCACACATCGGTCTGATGCACACCCATCCAGTCGTTTGCCAGGTCTGAACGACCAGTTTTCGGTACCACTGTGCGGATTTCCGGGATGTTCTTTTTCAACATCCCGGCTAACCAGTTCGCGTTCTCCACTGATTCTTCTAAAGTAACACTTGGAAGGCGAATCTGTTCGATGAGAATAGAGCCTTCGTCGAGTTCAGGCAGGAATTCTGTCCCGGAGCGCAGCAGCAGCCCGATGGAGATCAGAAAAATAAGACCAGCTGAAGTCAGGACAATGCGAGGATGCTTGAGATGCCATTCCAGTGCGCGAATGTAGAGTGGCCGCAGCAGAGTCATCAGCTTGTTTTCTTTCATTTTGCTGCCTTTGCGGAAAACGATGCTGGCTACGGCAGGAATAAATATCAAAGCCAGAATCAAAGAACCGAGCACTGCAGTGGCTACGGTAATGGCCATGGGGCGGAAAAGAATACCCTCCATACCGCTAAAAGTGATAATCGGGATATATACCATCAGGATAATGAGTACACCAAAAAAAATCGGGCGAGAGACTTCCTGGGCAGCTTGCAGGATTTTGATATGGCGAGGCGTGCCGTCTTCCTGCTGCAGACGCCGGATGATGTTTTCCATCATAACCACGGATCCGTCCACGACCATACCAAAATCAATGGCTCCGAGGCTCATCAAATTGGCTGCGAGTCCGAATTCACGCATGCCGATAAAGGCAAAAAGCATGGACAAAGGGATCACCATGGCAACGATGAGAGCGCCTCGAATTTCCCCTAACAAAAGCAGCAACACTGCAATAACCAAAAACCCACCTTCAAGCAGGTTGGTTGTCAGGGTATGCGTGGTCCTGTCTATGAGGTCGGACTGGTCATAAAACGGTTCAATATGCACGCCTTCAGGCAAGCTCTTGTTGATTTCCGTGATTTTTTCGCGGATTTTCTGGATGAGTTCACGGCCGTTATAACCCCGTAGCATCATCACGATTCCGGTGACGATTTCTCCTTTACCGTCCTGGGTGACCGCGCCCTGACGCAGTTGTTTGCCAAGTTGTACCCGCGCGATTTCACGCAGAAAAACCGGCCGATCCTGGAGACGGGTGATGACGATATTTTCGATGTCGGTGATCGAACGGATCTGTCCGAAGCCGCGGATGATATACTGCTCGCGGTTGTGCTCAAGATAGTTACCGCCGGAAACACTGTTGTTGCTGGCCAGTGCATCCATCACCTCTGTGAGGCCGATATTAAGGTTTCGCAGCTTGCCCGGGTAGATAATGACGTCATACTGTTTAACAAAACCACCAAAGGAGTTGATTTCGGTGACACCGCGGATCTTTTTCAACTGCGGGGCAATCAGCCAGTCCTGGATCGTGCGCAGTTCTGTAAGGGAGTAGTTTTCTCCCCGAACGACATACTGGAAGATTTCTCCGAGAGCCGTGGAAATAGGCCCCAGTTGTGGCGAGGAGACACCATCCGGCAACTCGTCAACGATGCTCTGGATGCGCTGGCTGACGAGCTGGCGTGCAAAGTAGATGTCCGTACCCTCGTCGAACTCTACGGTAACGGCAGAAAGGCCAAACTGCGAGATGGAGCGCACCTCTTTTACCGATGGCAAGCCACTCATGGCGGTTTCTATCGGGAAGCTGATCAGTTTCTCGACATCATAGGGAGAGTACCGTCCGGCCTTGGTGATGACCAGTACTTGAACCGGCGTAACATCCGGCAGCGAGTTGATCGGTATGTCGGTCAGCGATTTCCAGCCGGCAATCGCCATCAGACCGACGAGGGAAATTGCGACAAACTTTTGCCGGAGGCTGAAATCTATAATACGGTTTAGCATGGGTATCCTTCGAAATTCTTCTGTGCTCGATCTGGTTTATTCTTCTGCAAATTCGCTCAAACGGCTCAGGGCTTTCAGGGAAAAAACCTGGGAAACAGCCAGACGGTCGCCGTTGTTCAGCCCACCGGTAACGATGACGGTTTCGCCGGTGATGCGGCCGATAGTGATGGGGCGCTTTTCGAAATTCTGCTGGTCTTTTTGGACGAAAACCACAGGCTGTGTGCCATCATAGACCACAGCCCGGAAGGGGATCAGATGAACAGCCTCTGGGGTTACACCCTGAATCTGCATACGCACATTACGGCCCGGCTTGAGCCAGTCGGCCGGGTTCTCGACGAAGCAGGTGACCGTGACTGAGCGGTTCATGGCGTCGAGCACCGGCACGATGGCGTGTACGCTGCTCTCGACACTACCGGTAGATTGATTGCCCAGCGAAATAGTGACTTTGCTCCTGGGAGCGATGAAATCCGCATCCTCGGGCGAGACATAACCGCGTATCATCACCCGAGCCGGGTTGATGATCGTGCCAATCCGGTCGTAGCGGTTGACCGCCTGCCCGATGTCGATCAGATGCTCGGTGATGACGCCGTCCATGCTTGCGCGTACTGTCAGGTGGGGATGTTTGCGGGTGTTGTTGAGCCATTCAGCCAGCTCCGGTTCATCAACTCCCACGGCCAGCAACCGGGCGATTGAACCGTGCAGCGCTGCGCGTGCCCGCTCATATTCGGTTTGCGCTTTTTCCAGCTCCTTGCGTGATTTGATTTTGCGTTCAAACAGGCTCTGCATGCGCTGGAGCTGGTTTTTACGGAAATTTTCTTCTGTGCGGTTCTGGATAAAGGCGGCGATCAGGTCGGAGAACTCCAGGCTTTCAAGCTCGAGCAAAGGCTGCCCCCGGCGTACCCTCTCGCCCTCGTGTGCCATGATTTTCACGACAACACCTTCAATCGGTGCACTGAGAATAGTGAAATGATCTGGGGCTGGCTCGACGATGGCTGACACGATAATGGGGTAGTGTGCTTTGTTACGAGATACTGTGATAGTTTTGATTTTCAGATTTTCCGCCTGCGTTGCCGTTAAGTGGATAATCTGCGTACTGTCTTCCGAAGCATCGCGCATGGAAGGTGGAAGGGGCATTTCATCGCCTGTTGTGTCCTTTGGCGCCTCGCTGCCGCAGGAGAGCAGAAAAGAAATTTGTAGCAGAAATACAGGTAGATGTTTTATCGACATGATTAAACTCCAAAAAAATGAATCGATAGTTTGCCTCTCTGGGGCGAAATTTTCAGTTCCCCCATAAGGCCTTGCATGCTGTGCTGGTTTTCAAAAAATCTGGATTGATATCAATTGAATACCAGTTCCCGATCGACGTATTGTTCCAGTTCGATCAGGCTGAAGTAGTAGTCGCGCAGGGCGTCGTAATAATGTTGTTCGCTCTGCAGCCAGGTCCGTTGGGTATCGAGCAGATCGAGCAGATCGACCTCGCCAAGTTCATATCCTTCTGCGGTGGCTTGCAGCAGCTTTCGGGTTCTTTCGCGGATATCCTGTCCATAACGATTCAGGATTTCCCGGTTTTTTACATAGCGGTGCCAGGCCAGCTCAATTTCTTTTTTCATGCGCAGGCGTATGGCAGATTGTTCGACATGCGCCCGCCGATAACTGGCTTCCGCCCGTGAATGCGCTATTTTCTGATTGCCGAAAAACCATAGCGGGATGCTGAAACCGGCTTCGAAACCGAAGAAATTATAGCCCGAACCATAGTCCTGCCGGTACACGCTGATGGAAATATCCGGTAACCAGCTGCTCAGGGCTGCACGTTTTTCATAAAGTGAAGCCTGTATCGCATGCTGTGACGCGATGTAAACCGGCATGACATCTATTTTTTTGAGCAGATCATCTTCGGTCACTTCGATGTCAATCGAGTAGAGTGTGTCTGGAAAAGCGATGTCATAGCTCTGCTCATCGGGTGTCAAACCCATCATTTCAAACAGGTTGTACCGGGCCTGATGCCAGAGATTTTCCGTGTTGGCCAGGTGGTTCTTCGCTTGCAACAGTTGCAGCTCAGCTTTGAGCAGCTCGATTTCCGAGGCATCGCCTGATTCGAACCGCTGCCGGCTGACAGAAACCAGATGTTCGGCTATCGTGTGTTCGCGTTGCCGCAGTTTGCGGATTTTCATGGCATAGGTGACTTGCATATAGGCTTTTTTTATAGAAGCTACGAGCTCCAGTTTGCGCTGCCGAACCATAGCTTCGGTATTGCGCGTCACGGCGCGTAGCTGTCTGGTGCGAAACAGGCTTTTCAGAGGGAAGTCGATGTTTTGGCGCAAAGTCAGGCGTTTTTCTACATAGCCCGTTGTGCCAGCCGTTTCGATACCCTCTTTGAGAAATGTAAATTCCGGATTGTAGAAACCCAGCCCGGACCACTGCTCAGAACGTGCGCGGTAAGCACGTATCTTTTCCTGCTGCAGTTGCGGGTTATTGCGCATGGCTATATCGAGAACCTGCTTCAGGGTTAATGGCTCACCTTCTGTAACAGCCAGAAGAGAGCCAGAAAAAAGCATGGTAGATAGGAAAAATGATAACAACATAATGATTCTCCAAAAACGAACAGATATTGATAATCGTGGTTCTTGTGTATCATTTGAAAGACGAACTTTACTCTTCAGCGTTGCAGAATATTATACAGTTTTTCTGGTATAGCAATTTCTTCTCGTGACACCGCTCCTGCGGTGTCACGCCACATTTGCCGCTCCCGCGGCAGTACAGCAGCGAAACGAAATACCGCCTGCTCCGAACGTCTGCATCTTTCCGGAGTACATTGGAGGGATTGTCGACTTGGGGGGGCACGATTGACAGAACCTTGCGAAGGCTTTGAGCCTTCGCAAGGTTTAGGTGTTTTTCCTGACAGGACTTTTTCGTAGTCACGCTTCCTTCTCGTGACACCGCTCCTGCGGTGGCACGCCACACTTGCCGCTCCTGCGGTAGTACACAGGCGAAACGAAATACCGCCTGCTCCAAACGCCTGCATCTTGCCGGCGCACCTCGGAGAAATTGGCAGCTTGGGAGGCACGCTGAAGCGTGCACTACGAACACGCCTCTCGTGACCCCGCTCCTGCGGTGGCACGCCACATTTGCCGCTCCCGCGGCAGAGCAAAGGCGAAACGAAATACCGCCTGATCCGGGAGCCCGCATCTTACCGGTACACGCAGGAGGAATATGCGACTTTGGGGGCACGCTGAAGCGTGCACGACGTACACGCTTCTCTTACTCCTGGTCAAACGCGGCGTCGAAGGCAATATCCGATGCCGGGAAATCGAGATGGCGCAGAAATTCGCATGCTTCGGCAGCGCCGTGCTCGCGGTTCATCCCGCTGTCTTCCCACTCTACAGACAGCGGCCCCTGATAACCGATGCGGTTGAGGGCGCGGATGATCTCCTCGAAATCGATCGATCCGCGGCCGAGGGAGCGGAAGTCCCACCGCCGGTGTGGATGGCCGAAGGGCAGATGGGAGCCGAGAATGCCACTGCTGCCGTTCGCATGCACGATGGCATCCTTCATGTGCGCGTGATAAATCCGGTCCGGGAACGCATCGATGAAGGCAACCGGGTCGATCAGTTGCCAGTGCAGATGGCTGGGATCAAAGTTGAAGCCAAAGGTCTGCCGGTGCTGCACCGCTTCCAGAGCGCGCTCGGCAGTGATCAGATCAAACGCGATTTCAGTGGGGTGCACCTCGAGGGCGAAGCGCACGCCGCACTCGTCGAAGACGTCGAAGATGGGCTGCCAGAGTTCGGCGAAACGGGCAAAACCAGCCTCGATCATCTCCTCAGGAACAGGGGGGAAGCTGTACAGCAAATGCCAGATCGATGAGCCGGTGAAACCGTTGACCACGGAAACGCCCAGGTTTTTTGCAGCCCGCGCGGTCTGTTTCATGTTCTCGATGGCCCAGGCGCGTTTTTTCTCCGCATCGCCGGCGCACTCCGCCGGTGCAAATGCATCGGAGCGGGCATCGTCGTTGGGGTCGCAGACGAGCTGGCCGGTGAGGTGGTTGCTGATCGCATACAGGTGCAGGTCATGCCGCTCCAGCAGGGCCAGTTTTTCTTCGCAATAGTTGGGATCATCAGCGGCTCTGACGACATCGAGGTGATCACCCCAGCACGCCAGCTCGAGACCGTCGTAGCCCCAGTCCGCCGCTTTTTCTGCCAGTACGTGCAGGGGCAGGTCCGCCCACTGCCCTGTGAAAAGTGTCACCGGTCTGCCCATGGTTCGTTCTCCGTATTTCTGATGGTTGTTGATGGTTTGGCACTCATGTTTTCTTCGCTGCATTCAGGTTTGATGGAATTCCGGGATGGACTATTTTCCGCTTCCGCCCAAATCCTCCGCAAAACCATACCCTTCGACCACCGAGCCGCTGTGCTTCAGAACTCTATCCACTTCACCTCGCTGTGCGCACTTTTGAGCACAGTTTCGATAAAGCGCATGCCGCGCAGACCTTCCTCGATGCCCGGGAAATCCTGCACCAGCGCTTCGGGGTGCCGGCCGTGTTTGCGGGCACGGAGGGTATCGCAGAAGTTGTGGTAAACCGCTGCAAATGCTTCGAGATAGCCTTCCGGATGGCCGGCGGGCAGGCGTGTGGCCCGGTCTGCAGCCGGACTTTTTTGCGCCACCCATGGATTGCCGCGTTTCCAGATTTGCGGGGGCGAGTCGAGGGGCGTGAGCATCAACACATCTGGCTGCTGCTGGCACCAGGAGAGGCTGGCCTGTTCGCCATGGATGGCGATGCGCAGGGCGTTCTCTTCACCGGCAGCGATCTGACTGGCGTGCAGAATGCCGCGTACATCCGGCCCGAAGCGCAGCAGGCAGGAGACATCATCATCGAGGCGGCGACCCGGCACAAAAGTTGTCACCTCAGCGCAAACGTGTGTGATCTGCAAGCCGGTGATGTACTCCGCGAGATTGGCCGCGTGCGTGCCGATATCGCCGAGGCAGCCGGCCGCACCGCTGCGTGCCGGGTCTGTGCGCCATTCCGCCTGTTTCTGGCCGGTCTGCTCCAGCGCCGTGCTCAGCCAGCCTTGCGGATATTGTACCACGATCTTGCGCAGCGCTCCGAGATCGCCCGCACGAATCATGTCCCTGGCCAGTTTGACCATGGGGTAACCGGTGTAGTTGTGCATCAGCGCGAAGACGACTGCTGACCGGTTGACCAGCTCGTGCAGTTGTCTCGCCTCATTGGTGCTGTGCGTCATCGGCTTTTCACACATGACATGAAAACCAGCCTCGATAAAAGCCTTTGCGATGGGGAAATGCGAGTCGTTGGGCGTGGCTATGGCGACAAAGTCGATACGCTCATCTTCCGGAAGTGCCTGCTCTGCCGCAATCATGCCCGCGATGTCAGGGTAAATCCGTTCATCAGCAAGGCCATAACTGCGCCCGGCCTGCCGCGATTTCGCACTATCACGACTGAAAACACCTGCTACCAGATCAACACCGCCGTCCAGTCGCGCAGCTTTGACGTGGACATCACCGATAAAGGCCCCCGGCCCGCCGCCGATCAGGCCCATTTTGAGAGAGTGGCTCATCGTGTTTCCTCATTGTCTGCCTTCGGGAGTCTGCCCCCTGGTTGAGGACAAATTATCGCGGACATGCTGTTTCTGCAACCGATAAAGAACGAGTCCATCACAATAACTTTTCGCCATGAAGTTTCGTTGCGCCGCTGTCAAAAACCATCACCGCGATATCCGGGTGGGCTGCGCAGAAGCGGTGCATGGACTCTGGCGGCATGACCATAAAAGCCGTTGACAGGGCATCAGCCGTGGCAGCATAGTGGGCGGAAACCCAGACCGCTTTGCAGGGCTGCTGAATGGCTGCGCCGGTGGTTGGGTCGATGATATGCCCTTGCTTCTGCAGGCCGGAAGCGCCCATGGCCCGCTGCGCAATCGTGCCGGCACGCAAAACCCGCCCTGAATCCGGCGCAGAGAGCTGCACCGGCCAGCCGGGCGTTTCGGCGGGAGCGGCCCCGGCGCGCAGAGAGCTGCGCCCGCCATGCACCAGCGCCGGCCCGGCATCCCATTCCTGCAGAACCTCCAGCATGCGATCCACCGCATAGCCTTTGCCAAAGCCGCCGAGATCCAGCCGGTAGCCGGCCTCGCCCGTGCGCGTGATGGTAAAGCTGTCGCTATCGAGCTGCAGCGGCACCGTGCCGGTCTTCTGCCAGCACGCAGCCTGCCCCTGAAACGCCTGCCCGGCGCGCGCAGCATCGACCTGTGCGGCCAGGGTGATATCAAAGGCGCCACCGGTTTCCTGCATCAGGGCGAAACAGCGCTGCAAACAGGCAAAAGTGTCCTGGTGCAGCACCAGACTTTCGCCGGGCTGCAGGGCGTTGATCGCTGAAATTTCGCTGTTGGGAAGAAAACGGCTGAGCAGGTTTTCCAACGCCAGCAGTTCATCAAAGGCGGCTGCCGCCGCCTGCGCGGCATAGTCGCGATCAGGGGTGTGCAGAAAAATTTCGAAGCGCGTGTTCATCGCCTGGCGCGCGAACACCTGCATGTTGTTGTCCGGCCAGTGGGTCATCGCGCTTCCTCCTGCTGCATGGCCTGCCAGAGGTCACTGCGCACATAGCCGTACATCTCCCTGTCCGGGCGCAGCAGCAGCGGCCCGCCGAACAGATCGAGATAGAGCGGCCGCTCGCCGGGCGGTGGCTGTTCATACAACCGTTGCGCCAGTGCCTCCCGCAGGTCTGCACTGATGAGAATCACCGGCGCCGGTGCGGTGCTGCTGTCAACCTGCGACCACCAGCCCACACGCTGAAAACGGCGCAGATACCACGGCAGCGGCCAGTAATCGGCACCGCCGGCGATCACCTGCACGTACAGGCTGTCGCCCGCAGGACTGCTGTTCGCCGCCCGGTTGACGGCAGCAGCCATGCGCACGACATCTTCGCCGGGATGCGCATAGAGATAGGGGTTGTGCGAGCGCAGTTGCGCAGAAAAATTGACCGCAGCATTTTGTGCGATGAGGGGCAGAAAAACAATCGCCAGCAGCATAATTTTCAGCCAGCGGCGGTGCATCTGTTGCAGC
>WFTM01000384.1 GCA_015485525.1 Candidatus Zhuqueibacterota bacterium
CCCCTCCGCAAAAAACACCTGCTCGACGACTTCAGGTGTAGAGAGCATGCTGAACACGATATCGGCTCCGCCAACAGCCTGCTGCACTGTCTTGCAGAGAACAGCTCCCTGCTGTTGTAATTGTTCTGCAGCTTGCGGAGAGCGGTTATAAACCCGCAACTCAGCATCTCCCTGCAGTAAATGGGCAGCCATGCGGCTGCCCATGATCCCCAATCCAATAAAAGCGACTGTCATATCAAACTCCTTTCAAGGCTTCGAGTACTGCCGCGGGTTCACTCCGATAACGGTAATCACCACCCGCAGAATGAGCATAAACAACCGTGCCCGTACGATCGACGACGAAAACAGCCGGCACAGGCAATTCACGGGCATTATCAGCATAATAGGCGTCAAAATCCAACCCGAGAGCGGCCATGGCTTCGACAGATGCATCAGGGTACGTGAATACACCGGTATACTGCCGGGCAACGAGATTGCCGGTATCGCTCAGCACTTCGAATTGAAGCGCATTTTTCTCGGCCATGCTCAATGACTGGTCCGGAGTCTGCGGCGAAATTGCCACAAAATGTGCACCTGCTTCCCTGATTTGTGGAAGGATGTGCTGATACTGGCTCAGCTCGAGGTTACAATATGGGCACCAGCCGCCACGGTAAAACGTGATCACAACCGGCCCTTGCTCCAACAGTTCAGTCAATGCAACTGTTTTTCCAACAGCGTTCGGGAGGGAAAAAGGCGGAGCTTTTTCACCGGTTTTGATCTTCAGAGGCTGAGGGTATGCCTGTGAGAGGCGCTCGGCGTCGCGGGTAAAAGTTTGCAACGCATCGTCAGGAAGGGCATCTGCAAGCTGATGCATAAGTTCTCCAACCGCTTGGCGATAGGATGGGATTGTGAGTTCACTCATGATGAGACCTTTCAGATAAAATTATTGTGATGATGGCAACCCGATGCGTTCATGGAATCCGGTTGCTGCAGACAGCAAACCAGAACAGCAAAAAAATTTCATGCAGCAAGGCGCCCCTCTCTGGCCGGCCGAAAATCCGCTTCGCTACATGAAAGAGTCTGCTCTATGAATCCTTCGGGCTGTAAGGTCTCAATAAGATAAAAGCAGGATGGAGATAAAAAATGAACCAGATTAAGAAATTCGGTTGAAATAGATTAACCGGGAAGGTTACAGGCAGGATGAAACGTTCGTAGTACACGATTTATCGTATCCCGAAAGCCGCTAATTTCACCCGGGGCATCGGTGAGAGTAGGTCTCCGGCACTTCAAAAAGGCAGGTCACATTGAAGCAACAGACCTGAAGACTGACTGCATTGTCAGAACCAGCCCTCACGCAAAGTAAAACAAAACAGAAAAACCCTGCGTGCTCAGCGACTCAGCGAGAGAAAAAAAGACTTTCAGCGGCAGGTATGGGCGAATCTCCCTGACCCGGGTCTGAACATCCAAGCGCACTCCAAACTCAGGGTGAAACGTTCGTAGTACACGATTTATCGTGCCCGAAAGCCGCTAATTTTACCCGGGTGCATCGGGTGGAACGCGGGTCTGCTGTTATCGATCTTCAGCGAGAAACCCGGACAGACTGAGAAACCCATCCCCCCTGAAAAACGTGCTACCATGCACGCATACTCTCAGGCCAGGTGCCATTTTGCAGCATCTGATGCACAGGCGGGCTACCCCTGTTTCAGGCTATATTTCCCACGCATGTTGTTGCGAATTTTGCTGAGGAACTCCGGGGTCATACCGAGATACGAGGCCAGAGCATACTGCGGTACACGCTGTACAATGTCCGGATATTGTTCGCTGAACTCCAGATACCGCTGCTCAGCGGTCTTTGCAATGGTGGATAAAATCCTTTTCTGAGCAAAGGTAAATGCCTTCTGCGCCGTGATCCGAAAATAGCGTTCATATTTATGGTTGCGTGAGCACAGAGCATCGAGATCGTGGTGAGCGAACTGCAAGACTGTAGAGTCTTCGAGCGCTTCGACAAAAAATGACGCTGGGGTCTGATGGATAAAACTGTCGAAGTCACTGATAAACCAGTCTTCAATGGCAAACTTTATCGTGTGCTCGATGCCTTCGTTATTTACGAGATAGGCTCTGAAGGCACCGGAGAGGACATAGCTCTGGTGTGTGCACACGAAACCCGGCTGGGCGAGAAACTGTCTGCGTTTCACAAAAGCCTTGCGGATGATCGCAATAAATTCCTGCCGGTCATCTTCATCGAGTTCGACGTAACGACCGATATTGTCGAACAATGGCTGATAGTCTTGCATGATATGCTTCCAGTTGACGTAAAGGGTCTGCGTATCTGATTCTGCTCCTGCGGCAGGCCCGGACTTATTCACCAGTGCCGCAGAGAGCGGGCAGAGGTTGTGAGACCGTTGCTGAGTCACTATTTTTTGAAAGACTCCTGCTGATTTTTTCAGATCACCTCTCCGCCCGCCGTCTTCCGAAGGGAGGCCGGTTCGACAGCAAAAAGGGCTTCTGCCACCGCCTCAGCGCAGGAGCAGCATGCGCTTGCTGGCTGAAAAATTTCCGGCGCGCATCTGGTAAAAATAATACCCGGCCGGCAACAGTCTGCCCTTCGTATCCCGGCCATCCCAGTATGCTTCGAATGCTCCGGCCGTCTTCTCGCTGCTGAGCAGGGTGCGCACCACCTGGCCCTGCAGGTTGTAAATCCTGATTTCCACCAGACCCGGCTGCGGCACCTGAAAAGCGATCACCGTGCCTGTTTTTGCCATTGCCTGCCCTGAGACGGCAAATGGGTTAGGGAAATTCTGCAGCAGGCGATACTGCTTTGGTATAGAACCCGGGCCGGCAGCCACACTGCTGGCAACATCGATACGCACCGTACCATCCCGCAGGACGAGTTCAGGGGAGGCGGCGTCGAGATAGTTCACCGTGGTCACGGAAGTCCGCTCCGGCTCGCGATAAAAGGTCAGCCCGGTCTCTGCGCCTGCTGCGCCGGCAGCACGCATGTGCAAAACCGCCACCTGTGCTTGCCCGGCAATCTGTGCGCTGGCGCTGGCGAGCTGCACGACCAGGCCTTTGCCCTGCTGCGCGCCCTCCGGGGCAAAAGGCGGCTCGTCATTGACCAGCACATCCATGCCCGCCGCACCGGGCCCGGCTTCAACCGAAAGAAGCTCGAGGACAGCAGCGTCATAGCCGAGGGCAAATTGCAGAAAAGACAGTGCTGAATCTGCCTGCACCCAAACCGGCAGGGCAAATGTATCGCCTGCGGCCACGGTAAAATCCGCAAGGCGAATTTCAGCAATCCCGGCACGAACAGGCGAACGCTGTGCTTTTGCCGCCTGCAGAGTGGCTGGCTCCGCCTTCCAGTCGAGGTTGACATCACCCAACAGGCGCGCGGTGAAATCGACCTGTGCCGGTTCGCTGAGCACGAAAGCACTGTCGGGCGGATCGAAGCGCCAGTGCCCCGGGCTGCCCACGCTGACGGGAAGAAAGGCAAGATAACGCAACAAGGCCACTGCATCCGCTCCGCTCAGGCGGCCATTTTCATTCACATCCGCAGTGAGGAGCTGGCTGCCAGACAGGGTATCCAGAAAAGCCA
>WFTM01000385.1 GCA_015485525.1 Candidatus Zhuqueibacterota bacterium
GAGCCATTAAAGAAGATTCTGCAGGTTCATGTGCAGATCGAGACGCAAAAGCCGCTGGCGCCGCAGGTGCAGCGGTTGCTCGAACAGATCGATTTCACGCCTGTGCAGTGGCAAAGCCTGCCGATTCTCATCAACCCGCCGTCGCTGAATTTCGTGGCTGCGGTACTGCTGGCCGAGCTGCATGGGCGCATGGGCTATTTTGCTCCCATCATACGGCTGCGGCCAGTGCAGGGCGCCGTGCCGCCACGCTTCGAAGTGGCGGAAATCATCAATTTACAGGCTCTGCGGGAGCAGGCACGCCAGAAAAGACAGCATGGCACATAGCTGCTTCCAGCTTCATCCCTGCCAGAGAACCTTTATAACTCCAACAAAAACAATAAGGGAAATTTGTCACGTCGGGCAGGAAAGTCATAATCCCGATTGAGCCTGAACTCAATCGGGATTATGAACTTTGACAATCGGGTGGGGAACCGATTGTCCGGGGCTATTAAGGGGAGCAAATTGAAGAACAACACCAATCCTTGTGCTGTTTCTTCGTTAGGGCTACCCTTTTATATACAATCTCTGTGCCAGAAAATTATTTTTTCAATTTGGTCGCGTGTTGAGCTCAAAATAACTTTTACGAAGGCTTTTACCGCAGCAGATGAGGCCATTTCAACAGAAAAGTGCGCAAAATATTCTCACCTTACGGTGCACACGTGCGCATGGAGTGCCCGCACCGGATCACTTTGAAAGTGACCGGTGATACCCTCACGCCCCTTGTGAATAAATCGGGATAAAAAATCTCCACTTTTCTATTGCAAAATGTGCGAAAGAGTGGTACCATCACACCATTCGGACAAAAATATCCACAATGCTTTTCTCTGGATATCTGTTTCGAAATGCGCAACTGCAAACGGTATGGATTGGCGGAGATTTCCCCCATCCCGTAAGTTCAAACATGTGTGAAAGGAAAGATTATGTCGCAAGAAAAGAGCTGTGTATTCTGTGAACGCACCAGCGATCAGGTTCCGCTGATCGGGCTGGAATTCCGGGGCACGACCCTGGCCATTTGTCCACAGCACATGCCTGTGCTGATTCACGATCCGGGACAACTGGTCGGCAAGATGCCTGGAGCAGAAAATCTGTCTCCTGCGGATCATAAAGACTGATTTTTTTCGGCTTAAAGATGAAAGCCACCCCTGGACACAATGAGTCCCTGAGTGGCTTTATCATTTCCAGTATATCTGCCCCTTCCTACCCTGCGAACAATCTCCAGAACTGTGCGACCAGAAAGCACAACGCAAATCCCATCCCCAGTGGCAGGAACGTGGCGACAGCAGTCCACTTCGCACTGCCCGTTTCTTTGTAGATGGTGTAGATCGTTGTCGAGCAGGGATTGTGCACCAGGCTGAACAGCATCAGGTTCACTGCGGTCAGCAATGTCCAGCCTGCCTGCTGAAAAATCGCCATGTAGGCATTTTCATCCGCCAGTTCAAAGAGCACCCCGGCACCTTCACCAACCCCGTGCAGGTTAAGGGAGAGCGCTGTCAGCATGAGTACCGTGGGAATGATGATCTCATTTGCAGGGATAGCGATGATATACGCCAGTAAAATGACACCATTGAGCCCGATGAGAAACCCGACGGGATCGAGCAGACGGATGAAGTGCTCAGCTATGCTGGCATCACCGAGGTGGATATTAGAGATCAGCCAGATGACAGCCCCGGCGGGCACGGCAAAAACCACAGCACGCCAGAGCACGAAAATCGTGCGATCGATCAGCGAGGTGTACAGGGTTTGCAGGATGCGTGGCGGCCGGTATGGCGGCAGCTCCAGGCTGAATGCCGAGGCCTGGCCCTTGAGAATAGTACGCGACAGCAGCCACGAGGTCAGAAAGGTGAGAAAAACGCCCAGCAGCGCTACGGCGACCACCACCATCGCTGAGGTGATCCCGGCCAGCGCAGGCGGCGCAACAGCACCGAAAAAAACCGAGGCAATGAGAATCTGCGTCGGCCAGCGGCCATTGCAGAGAGAAAAGTTGTTGGTAATGA
>WFTM01000386.1 GCA_015485525.1 Candidatus Zhuqueibacterota bacterium
CCTATGCGGCTGTCAACACGATTTTCGGCCTTGAGGGCCTTGTATCCCTGCAGCCAGATCTCGGCCGCCTCAGCCGGCTGTCCTTTTTCAATTAACACAGAACCTCGTTTGAACCAGTCTTCGCCGTGTTGTTCAGCGCCAATGAGGGGGAAAGACAGTAGGAAAATCAAGATGGTTTTGAGAAAGAAATTCATCGGTCACTCCCTGGTTTGTTTCTGAAGCCAACAAATTCAAAAAAAACGAATCAACCGTGTTTATCCATTTCCGTTTGCCCACAGCAGTCAGGAACTGCCGCTCGTATCTGACAGTACCGAAGAGAATAGTCCGGTGGAACAGAGCCATCGGTTGGAGTGTAACAGGCCCTGTTGGGTGCCCCTGACCAATAATTCAATCGTTAAGTTGTTCGTTTGTAAGAGACGAATTTTCCATTTTATGGTCTTGGCTTTGATTGTGGGGAGTGGCATACGGGATGGTGCGAGTGGTGCGAAGGCTGGCTCCCCCAACATTCTTTGCGGGCGTGGTATATTTTTCTCTCTGTTTATCCCGAATTTATTCATAAATGCGCATTTCACGTATGAGCCGGGTGAACTGAAAAGTACTGGCGATAAAATATTTTCTTGAAATCTGAGGGCATAGAAAAAGTTGAGCAGGGTCTCTTCAGGTTAGGCACCAGGATATTCTCTGAGTGAATGGACGAAAAATAAAATAAAACCGAGCTGTATTCTGTAAAACAGTGCTCACTCGGACTCATCTTTGTCTTTTAAAATCTCGAAGCGAGCGGTGCGTTCTTTTACTCTGTCCTCGCTATGATTGTCTTGCACACGCGTTACCAGTTCATAAGTTCCCGGCCGTAAATTTTTGATATCGATGCCAAAGTACTCTGCTGCTGTCGTGCTGTTCGATGTAAAGGAAAAGCTCGAAGCGATCATCTCCTTGCGTTTTTTAAAAAATTTGCTGATCCGGTATATCTGAAAATCGATCGTGAATGAGGCTGTGCCGTTTTCATCGAGGAAGAGATGATACACTTCCAGCCAGGTGTAGAGCTGGTCTGCACGGCGGAATTTCAAGGCTGGAACCACAGGAAAGTCGAGCCGGGTGCTGCCGATATCCTCTGGCGTTGAAACTCCGATAACCAGATCACTGAGTTCCAGACTGTCAGGGGTTGTCGAAAGGGGCTCATCGCTGGTGAATTCAGTTCTGGCGTAGCCGATCACCTCCTGGTTTTCAGGAATATATGACTCATCTGCATCTTCAGGCGCCTGGCCCAGGCCAAAGACTTCGGTGATGAATTCGTAACGCTGTTCTTCTGCGGCTTTGTGGTCTATGGTGAAGACGGAGACGTTATCAAAAATTGGTGGCAGGCTTTCCGTCCTTTTTTCGATAAGCTCGCCCTCGGCGGATTTGATCAACAGCGTGTGGGTGACCCTGTGCCGGCTGTGACCGCGCTGCAGATATTCTTTGCCGATTTTAGGCACAGTCAGCGCGATGATCGTGAGTGCCGGGGTATTTTTTTGCAGGCGTCTGACCGGTTGCAGGGTGAGGGTGACGGGCGTCAGCTCGCGGCCAAAAGTCGTGCGGTCGCCATCTGTGATGATCTCGGTCTCATCCGTGCGCTCGCGTGCCAATATCGCGTTCAGGTCTCTGTTGCTGCGAAAAGAGTCATTGTTCAGGCCGCGCGTACCGAGGCTCTCAAAACGGTTCCACAGCTCATTCAGTTTACGGGCTTTGTCAGCGAAGTACGGGTGAAAATTCGATATCTGTTCGTAGTAAATCGTCTGCAGAACAGCACCGGGAAGCAGGCCTCTCGTGCTGCGCGTGCTGGCATTCATGAAAGCTCGCTTCGGAATCAGTTCATCGACGCTACGGATCAAACCAAAATGTCCACGCCCTTCACGCCGGCCGAACATATAAAATACCGGTTCCTGCTCTGGGTCATAGGTGTGGTAGAACCAGAGTTCGATGTCCGGATTTCTGTTGAGGCGGTCGATCGCTTCGACAATGGCCTGCTCGGCAGCGGGCTGATAAAAATTGAACGAGCCCCAGACATGAGTCCAGCGTTTGATGTCAGCGCGGACCGTGCCGAGGGTTTTCTGGATTTTGCGCTCCGGTTCTCCAAGCCGAACATAGATCAGTCCGCGTGCATCCGTCCCATAAATGGTGTCTCGGGCTTTGCGAAACGTCTTGCGCGCATAAGCGATGCGTTCCCAATGTTCGAGCAGGCGATCGTTGCGCTCGGTTGAAGGCGTCGGGTCAGACTCCTGCCAGAAGGTCTTGATGCGCCGGGCAAGCTGCACAATGTTGGTCTTGCTGATTCGCCGCCATTCTTTCTGCTCGTCCTGCTCAAGCAAGGGCAGCAGCCGCTCCATCTCAGCACGAATCTCCTTTTCATTTTCAGGCCTGTCCGCACCCTCGAGAGCCCAGAAATACATCTTGTGCGCAGTAAAATATCTTTCTGTCATCTTTTCCTGCGTCACCAGTTCGATGTAGGCAAATCCGATCCGGCTGTCGATGCGTTCTTCAGAGAGCAGAGCGGCATAACCCTGTTGCCAGATATCCGCAGCCTTTTCAGGATCACCCTGCTGCAGGGCGGCCTGACCCTGTTTGAACCAGTCGGTCTCCTGGCCGGATGCCCGATTCATCAGGGCAAAGACCAGCAAGAAAAAGATAAGTTTTCGTGAGGGGCGCATGACTATCTCCATAGCCTGAACAATGTGTTTAACGAAGTGCCCTGCCTACCCTGTATTATTCACAAAACACTTTAAGAGTAGGCGCAACTACTTTAATATTTTATATGTTACGGCTTGTAATCCTTTCAAACGTAGTTTTTGAAAGACTTGTATGTCTCGCAGTGACGCAGAGCACGCAGTTTATTGTTTTAGCAGAAATTAACCATTCTTTCTCTGCACTCACTGCGTCTCTGCGAGAATAATGCAGGCTAACTTCATAAATTAGGGTAGAGCCTGGAAGGTTCACAACTTTTTTCGGTAATCCTGGCTTTGCTTGCGCGAAACGCTCATGATGTGAAAGAATCAGGTTCGCCGGCCTGCCCTGTAGTGCAGGAGCTGTTTACGGAGAAAGGACAGGTGAAATCGGGGCAGAGCAGAAACTCAGCATCGCAGAGAAAGGCAGGAAACTCTATTTATCAGGTATCGGATTCCGGGTCGCGGGCTTGCCCTGATGAATAATTTATAACTTTTTTTGCAAAGACAAACATCTCTTTTCTCCTTTCGTAGGCTGCCGGTCATTTTTTGGCTCCTTCTCAGAGTGTGAGGGGTTGTAAAAAGTGATATTTGTTCTCGGCTCAATTTTTGGGATTGTTAGTGTATAGGTGAACATACTTCGCGACATGTCCGGGTATCCAGTTAACTCAGCAAACCGGGCCCGGCCCTGATACCGGCATGTGTCATTCCGGCCAAGCGAAGCGCAGAGCCGGAATCTCATCTTTTTTGGCACGTGCCAGAGTCTGGGAGATTCCGGTCTTCCCCTGCAGGGAAACCGGAATGACCGTTCCGGGGTAGACACGTGCTGTTGTCACACGGTCTGGTTGAAAAAATGCAACAACCATGCTGAGTTAAGTGGATAATCAGGCGCGACATGAATGTCGCGGTACGGCCAGATGATTTGAAGAAGAGCCCATTTTTTAGAAATGCCATCTTTACCGGTGTGAAGTGTTGTGTTTGTTTTTTTTGAACAGAGCCGCAAAGCCCGCGGCCAGCCAACTCCCGGCGATGAGGATGGCTGTGCTGACCAGCAGAATGGGAATGACCGGAAGGAAACCGAGCGTCCATTCATGTGGAATCGAGCCGGAGAGTATTGCCACAAGAAGAGCTTCGCCGCAGATGATGGAGATGATGCAGGCAGCTGCGCTGGTCCGGTGCCAGTACAGTGCGGCGACAACCGTGGGAAAAAGCACGGCCAGTCCGGTAAAGGTGGCGGTGGCGATCTGGAAAATCGATGCCGGCGGGTCCCAGGCGATGGCCAGGCCGATGACTGCCATGATCACGACGATGACCCGGCCGGCGATTACCTGGCTGGGCAATGATGCCTTGCGGCTGAAAAAAGCTACGTACAAATCACGCGTCAGCATGGAGCTGAGGGTGAGTAGTTGCGAGTCCATGGTTGACATAAAAGCCGCTACAGCGCCGACCATAATCAGGCCAGCCAGCCATGGCGGAGCGTAGGCGCCCAGCATCATGGGCAGAATTTGATCTGCTTCTTTGCCTTCCAGCCCGGGAAAGGGGATGTGTCCGATGATGCCGATGATCACCGGGCAGATGAACCAGATCGCTGTCACAGTAGGGTAGGCTATGGCAGAGAGTTTCAGAGAAGAGCTTTTCTTCGCCATGAAAAAGCGCATGAATATCTGCGGAAACATGGGGATACAGACGAACCAGAGTACGATATAGCTGAACCATTTCTGCGGCGTAAAAAAAACGCCCACACCCTGATGACTGAAGAGCTCGGGTTCGATTTTGCGGACAACGGAGTTGGCATGGCCGAGTCCGCCGAAGGCGCCGGTGATGATATACACGGCAAGCAACATGAGAAAAAACATCACCATGCCCTGCATCACATCGGTCCAGACAACGCTGCGCATGCCGCCGACAAAAACATACAGCACGATAATCGCCGTGAGCAGAACAGCGCCGGGAAAATACGGGATCAGATTTTTGGTCAGGGTAGAGAGCAGAATGCCGGCGCCGATGGGCTGGATAGCGAGATATGGCACAGTAAACACGACCATAACCAGCAGCACGGTGAGACGCAGGAGTTTGCTGTTGAGCAGATCACCGAGCATCTCCGGAGGTGTGATGTAGCCTCGTGTCTTGCCCAGCTTCCAGACCGGCCGACCGATGCCGTAAAACGCCAGGGCGACGAACGCGGTGCCCATGGCCATCATGCCGTAGTAACTGTAGCCGATGCGATAGCCTGCACCGGCGAAGCCGAGGAAGAAAAAGGCGCTGAAGTTGGTGGCGATCAGAGTGAAAAACAGCACGAACGGGCCGATGCGCCGGTCAGCGAGGAAATAGTCGTCCGGTGTTTTGCGGTCGAGACGGTAGCTGTACAGCCCGATGATCAGAGTAACGGCGAGATAGAGAATGACGGCAATCAGTGCTGAGAACAGGCTGGTCATCCGTCCTCCGCACTGGTGTCCGGTTCGTCGCGCCAGTAACAGGTGCTGAAAAAATACAGTGCAGCGGACAGGGCAAACTGCAGCGCGGCGAAGTAGAATACCCACCATGGCAGACCTAACGGGCCAGAGGCTGGCTGGTCTGTCCAGCTCCAGAAATCCATCGACAACAGAAAAAACGCGGTAAACAACAACGCCCAGTTGCGTGGACTGTTTTCAGGCTTTTTCATCGCAGTAGCCTCGGTTGTACTATGACAGAGTTGCGCGCAAAATGCTGGGGTAACATAGCCACGGATGGATTTTCGGGCAAGCAAAACGCTCCCAACTGAACGTTGTCTGTGGTAAATATTGCAAATTTTTGATCACTAATTGTTTGGGAAATCCTGTTCCCGGTCTTATCTTCTAATCGCTTCGATAACGGAGTCATGCCTCCAATATCTGCACTGCATCCCGGTTCAACACCATCATCCAACAATAACAGGATCAGTATGCCCAGCGATCAGCCGCTTTCTCTTTTCATCCCTTGTCTTATCGATCAAGTCTATCCGGAAATGGGCTTCAGCATGGTGCGTGTGCTGCACCGGCTCGGGTGCGAAGTACGCTACCGTGATGAGCAGACTTGTTGCGGGCAGCCTGCTTTTAATGCCGGTCATCAACGTGAGGCCAAAACCGTCGCCCGGCACTTTATCGCTGTTTTTCAGGACGATGAGGAGCTCGTGTGCCCGTCGGGGTCATGCACAGCGATGGTGCGAAATTTTTATCCCGGTCTTCTCGGAGACGCAGGACGAAAACAGGCCGGTGCGGTTTTTGAATTCAGCGAGTATCTCGCCCGAGCTGATTTGATCGGTAAAATCAAGGGCTCCTTCCCGGCCAAAATCGCCTTTCACAATTCCTGCCACAGCTATCGTGAACTTGGCATTGCCGAGGTACCCATGCAGATCATCGCGCAGATCGACGGGGTTGAGCTGTGCCAGCCCGCGGGAGAGCCGGTGTGCTGCGGTTTCGGTGGGGTGTTTTCGGTAAAATTCAGTGCCATTGCCGGCGCCATGGCCGATACGCGCTTGCAGATGTTCCTCGATGCCGGGGCGGAAGTCGTGGTGTCCAACGATCCCGGCTGTATCATGCATCTGCGCCAGGAATGTACGGATCGTGGTTTATCCATGCGTATCCTGCATCTGGCTGAGTTCCTCGATGAGGCGATGGCGGATCATGCGGGCGGCCGTCAGGTGTAGGGGCGACCGGCGGATCGCCCCTACGGGTTTCGTGCCTGAGTCTGGGAGATTCCGGTCTTCCCCTGCAGGGAAACCGGAATGACCGTTCTGGTGCAGGCACGTGCTGTGCTCTGGCGGTCTGGCTGAAAAATGCAACCGTGCTGCGTTAAATGGATAGCCAGAGAATGACAGGACTATCCACACACCAAACAAACAGGAACATACGTGAAGACAAAATCGGAGTTTTTGCGCAAGGCAGCGGTCAAAGCGGGGGATAAAATCCACCGTGCGAAAATACTCAAGGCAATCACCACCTACACCGGCAAGGTGGAGGGGATGAAGTCTGCGCAGTATCACGACTGGCAGCAGGCCCGGTCTTTGGCAGCACAAACGAAGAATTATGTGCTGCGCCATCTGCCCGATTTGCTGGAGCAATTCGAACGAAACATCACGGCCAATGGCGCGCAGGTTCTCTGGGCAGAGGATGCGGCAGAAGCCCGCGAACACATCCGCAGGATTTTTCGCGAAAGAAAAGTGCGCAAGGTGGTGAAATCCAAATCCATGACCACCGAAGAGATCGAGGTCAACGAGCTGCTGGGAGGTGAGGGCATCGAGGTTCTCGAGAGCGATCTCGGCGAGCTGATCGTGCAGCTCGCGGGTGAGAAGCCGTACCACATCGTCACGCCGGCGATGCACAAATCCCGCCAGGACATCGCTGCGCTGTTTCATGAAAAACTGGGCGTGCCTGCTTCCTCCAGCGCCGAAGAGCTGACCATGGCGGCGCGCGACCACCTGCGCTCAGCCTATGTTACGGCAGACGCCGGCATCACGGGGGCGAATTTTCTGCTCGCTGAAGGCGCGATCGTCATGACGGAGAATGAAGGCAATGGCCGGTTGACCATGAGCTGCCCGCCTGTGCATGTTGTCATCGCGGGGATTGAAAAAATTCTGCCGGCAATGGAAAACCTCGCTCTCTTCCTGCCACTCCTGACAACCAGTGGCACCGGCCAGCAGATTACCTGCTACAACTCCGTGGTACGTGGCCCGCGGGCTGCCGGCGAGCAGGACGGACCGCAGGAAATGATCGTCATTCTGCTCGATAACGGGCGTTCAGCGATGTATGGTGAGCCGGAGTTTCAGCACGCGCTGCGTTGCATCCGCTGCGGCGCCTGTCTCAATGCCTGCCCGGTCTATCGCACAGTCGGCGGGCATGCCTACGGCACGACCTACCAGGGCCCGATCGGCTCGGTGATCACGCCGCACATGCGCGGCATGGCGGAGTTCAGCCACCTGTCCTCTGCTTCGAGTTTGTGCGGCGCCTGCACACAGGTATGCCCGGTGCAGATCGATCTGCATCACCTGCTGCTGAAAAACCGCGCAAAAGCGACGGAAGAGAAAAGGGGTGTCGATCTGTGGCAGGTTGGTTTCGCCGGTTGGGCCAGAGTGATGACCAGCCGCAAGAGGCTTGAAGGCGTACGCCGGCTGGCCGTTGCCGGCGAAGCGTCGCTGAGGGTTATTTTGCCGCATGCCCTGCGCAAGCGCCTGCCGCTGCCGGCAAAGAAGAGTTTCGCCCGCCTGTGGCAGGAAGGTGCGGGGCGTTGAAGTACACTCCGGACTCAGGATGGAACGTTCGTAGTGCCCGAAAATCGCTATTCCCCCCCGGACAGTCCGGTAATATACGCGTCTCCAGCATGGCTTTCTGTCCATGGCGCCGGGCCAGGTCCTTCCCCTGACTTTTTTTGCCGGATGTACGAATTTTCAGCTTATTTTGCTGTTGATTCTCGTGTTGTGGTTAAAAAACGCATCACGGCCTGCATGAGCGCGTACCGGTGGCTGCGCTTGAGGATAGTTTCGAAGGGGAAGCCCATGATGAGCGTGGCATAGTTTCCTTTGTAACCTACCGCAGCGCTGATGTTGTTCTCTGCATAGCGCAGCAGCACGCGAGCGTTGCCGCCTGACGGCTCGATGCCGTCCGGGGCTTCCACCGCGTAAATCTCCGGTCCGGGCTGTGTGTTGAACAGCATCACATCTCTGGTGCTCAAAAACGCAGTGTCGCTGCTGAAAAATCGTCCGGTACGCGCGGCGTGATTGGTGCGGTTACGGATATGCAGCAATCGCTCTCCGAAAAGAACATCCGCATCGCCGGCATCGCGAAACTCGAACAGGTCTGTGGCGATATAGGCTCCGGAGGCGAAGAGACCGCCGCCGGCCATGAGAAAGTGAGCGATCTGTCTCTGCATGGCGCGCGGAAAAACCTCGTATGCCACATCGTTCCTGCCCGGCCGGTGCGTGCTTTTCTCCTCCCCAAAAATGATATCACACAGCCTGTAGTTTGACAGGGTCACGAGGCTGTCCATCACAGCCTCGTCGCTGATGGTAACAAAACCGTAGCCTGCTGCGCGCAGAGCCTCGCCGTGAATGGCGCTGAAGTCAAAGGTGTTGCCGGCGATGAGCGTGGTTTCAAAATCCGCATAGCTGGCGCCGTGGCCGGGGGAATCGTCATCACTCCAGCGCGAGCCGGGCCGGAAATCGAACTGGCTGCCGGTGTAGCTGAAATCTTTGCCATAAGGCACGCCCTGGTCGAGAAAATCCGCAAAGCCGGAAAAGCCTTGCAGTTTGATCACTTCCGGAGCACTCACCCGGTCGAAGGCGTTGATGATCGCTACGACCGGCAGGTTGCTGTCTGCTGCGCAAACGGAGAGCTCCTCAGATGGAAAACTCTGCCCGCCGGCATTGACTGCGGTGACGCGAAAACTGTACATCACGTTTTTTTGCGGGTTTTTCAGGATGAACTCCGGGTTTCGCACCAGCGTGCCGTTGTCATAGGCGCCGCTGTCCCGGCGGATGTACACGACATAGGCGTCCGGCTCGGCGCTCGCTTCGAGGGGATCCCGCACAGGACGCCACTGTAAGAGAATATCCCCTTCACTGGTAAAGGATGAACGAAAATGACTGATGGGCAGGGGTTGCACAACGGCCTGCCTGCCGTGGTGCTGGAAAGCGAGAAATTTCAGCATGGCCTTGTACACCGCACGGGCGACATCGAACTTGAACCGTGGGTCATGAGCAAAAACCATGTCGTTGAGATTCTGGTGTGAGAGCAGCTCCAGCAGGGCAGCGGGAACGTTCGGGCGGAACGCTTCGCTGTAGCGCATGTCCCAGATACCACGCCGCGTCCAGTCCGGCTTGTACAACGCGCGCAAATCCTCAACCACTTGCGTTTGCAGGATATCGCCGAAGTCACGGCTGGCAAAGCGCGAAACGCCGTCCGGAAAAATGGTTGTGGAGTCGTGACCTGTGTGGCTGTAGATCATCAGAGTGCCGAAAACACTGTCCTGGCCGGCTATGCCGGCATCTGTGTGGAATGCGAGGGACAGATCGATTGGAATGCCCAGGCCGATTGTGCTGTCCGCTGAGCTGGAGTCGCGCAGGCTGCCGGCGAGATAGTTGACCCATTCGCCTCTGGAGAGATAGTCATCGCGGTAATCATCACTGTCTCTGGTCAGGCTGTACACCAGGGAGTCCGGTGCACCGGCATACTGCAGATAGTATCGGGATGCCTCGAAAAATTTGGCCCTGCCGCTCGTCCTCCCTCCGCGGGCGATCACGCCCATCCCGCCTCCAAACCGCACGGCATCGGCGCTGATGTACTGTCCGGGTGCCCCGCCGCTGTTGTCCAGAACCACCCTGCCGTGTGCGGGATTCATCCCTTTTTTAAATGGAAATGTGCCGAGATACACCCATGTACCGCCACCGATCTGCTGGTTGGCGAGAAAAACAACAGAATCACCAGCGTGGTACACGGTATAGCGCGCTGCAGTCGTGTTGCTGTCAGAAGCAGCCCATGAAACATAGACTGCATAATCGCCGCTGTCCGGGATGTCCGGGACCCATTCGGCCACAGCTCTCGTTGTCGTTCCGGTCCGGACCGTGCGCGTACTCCCCAGCCGGAAAGGGTTGATGCCGTACTCGTAAGGCGGCGAGCCGATGGCAAACCCCGGGCTGCCGGCTGTCTGCCAGAGAGAGTCGGCAGGGGCGATTTCACGGTAGAGCCCGGCAGAACTGCTGTCATTATCGACGATGACTTCGTATGTTTGCGGGTCACGTTCGCGTGGCAACAGAACTGTGGCACCGGCATTCTCCAGCATGGGCACGAGAAAAGGCAGGACAAAAGAGCTGCTGAGCAGGTCTTCGACCGTTTGGAAGAGGCGCGCCCGTTGCCACTCCCAGCGATCTTTTTCTGCTTCATAGTACCAGCCGTGGCTGTGCCACAAGGCGATGTGCCGGCCCTGCAGCCCGGCCTGCGCCTGCCAGGGCCGCGAGACATGCCGCAGCAGGGGAGGTTGAGCAGCCGTTTCAGCCTTCGCCAGCCGGGATGAATCGTGCTCTGCTGCCGAAGTCCGGAACATATTCGGTATCAGCTCCTGGATCGGTTTGCCGAGGGCACGTATGGAAAGTGCATAACCATGGAATGAACGGCCGAGTTTTTTCTGAAGAGCCTGGTAGAGAGCTTCAGTATTCTCCGGCCGGAAGGGAATATATGAAAAGGGTGCTGTGAAATCGACCCGCACGGTTCGTCTGCTTTTGTCGACGATGATAGTGTCGATGCGGCTGCCGGGATTGATGGCTACGGGTTTACCGCTGGCGATAACTCTGCGCAGGAAGGCATCTGTGCGTTCATAGGCTTTGCGCGTTTGTTTGTCGAGATGCTCTATGTGATAGGGCAGGGGAGGTTTTTTGATGAAAATTTTTGTACATCCGTTCAGGACGAGAAGTGAGAGCAGAATGATCGGGAGAAATGTGTACGGTTTTCGCAAGACGTGCTCCGGATTGACGGCTTTCTGACCTGAGGAAATCATGGATTTTGCAAAAACATCGGTTTGAAAATAGTTTTATTGTAATACGCGATCATACCCTGTAAACCTGCTAGATATGTGTCGTTGTGATTCCAGTAGCATGCCGGGTGAAAAAATCGCAAGCCGATAATGTAACAAAAAGTGGATGTGTTTGAAAGAGAAAAAAACAGTTTTCACTGGCAGGTATTTTGAGCGAGGACGCACAGCAGCTCGGGTGTCTTACGTGCCGCTGCAATCAGCTTTTGTTTGTCGCCGCAGAGGAAAAATCGAGAACCTGCCGGACTGTTTGTAGGAGTAGTGCAGGAGAAAAGGGTTTTTGCAGAATACAGCTGTCGGTTAGCAGGACCGGGTCCAGATTCTCATCTGTGTAGCCGGTCATATACATGATTTTAACCTGTGCATTAATGTCCCGGGCTTTTTTAGCCAGGTCCAGCCCGCCCATGATCGGCATGACGATATCGGTCAGAATCAGGTCAACCGCACCCTTCCGGCCTTCCATGGTTTCGAGGGCTTCCTGGCCATTCTCGCAGACGTGCACACTGTAGCCCTGCTGCTTTAAAGCCGTTGCAATGAACTGCCGGACGGACTCTTCGTCCTCGGCGACCAGGATGGTTTCGGACCCCATGCGTGGCAGTACATCCTGAACATGCTGGCTGGTTTGTGCTGCGTCATGATTCCGGGAAAGCGGAAGGAAGATTTTGAAAATCGTGCCTTTATCGACCTCACTGACGACGCGAAAGAATCCGTCATGCTGTTTGATGATGCCAAAACAGGTTGCCAGTCCCAGGCCAGAGCCTTTTCCGGCCGGCTTGGTCGTAAAAAAAGGCTCGAAGATATGTTCGACGACATCATCCGGCATGCCGATACCGGTGTCATGCACCTCGACGATGATATATTCACCCGGCTTGCCGCCGAATTTTATCATCGGATCGCGGTCATGCAGGTAATGGTTGCGCGTGCGAATATAGAGTTTTCCGCCCTCGGGCATGGCATCCCGGGCGTTGACGATGAGATTGACCATAACCTGCTCAAACAGGCCGGGATCGATGAATACCGTGCCGCGTGCCTGGGTTTCGATCGTCAGAATGATATTGTCGTGCAGCAGGCGCTGCATCATCGACATCAGCGATGTGATGTTGTCATTGATATCGATGTGTGCCGGCGTGGTGATCTGCTTGCGGGCAAAAGTAAGCAGTTGCCGTGTCAGCTGTGATGCGCGCTCGGCGTTCTTTTGTATTTCCTGCAATTCGTTGTACACCGGCATGTCAGGCGTGATCCCGCCGGCACCGATCAAAGGCAAGCTCGCATGCCCCATGATCGCCGTGAGAATATTGTTGAAATCATGGGCGATGCCGCCGGCCAGCAGGCCGATCGCTTCCATTTTCTGCGAATGGCGTAGCTGGCGCTCCAGTTCGATTTCGTTGGTCTTGTCACGGTGCACGCTGACGAAGTGGCTGATACAACCTGTCTGGTCAACGACCGGGCTCACCTGGACGCTGTCGTAATAGTCATTACCATCTTTGCGGCGGAGGAGAATGGTGCCATGCCAGGCTTTACCAGCTGTGATTGCAGCCCACATGTCTTCTATTTCATGGTTACACTGGTTAGGGCTGTACAGCATCTTGCATATTTCCCCTCTGATTTCATCCAGGGTAAAGCCGCTCATCTCGGTAAAGGCAGGATTGACATATTGTATGATGCCTTCTACGTCTGTGATGATGATGCCATCGGCTGTTTTTTCCACAGCAGTGCTCAGCAAGTCTTTCTGGCTCAAAATGGCGGCGCGCTCAATGGCAGCCTCTACCTGCATAGTAATGGAACGGAGAAGGGTGATTTCATCCGTACTGAAGGAGCCGCGATAGGCGACCGTGTAGAGGGAAATTGTTGCGATGAGCCTGTTCTGGACGATGATCGGCAGGAGCAGCAGGGAGGTGATCTTTCCTTCCTCCAACTCATCTCTGATAAAATCAAGCCGGGGATCTTTGCGGATATCTTCGATGTGGAGGTGTTTCCGTTCGCGCAGCATGGTAGCGAACAGCTCCTCACCGGTGATGTCCGTCGTGTGGCCAAGTGCCGGTACGATGCCGCTTTTACGCCACTCAGCAACGACTGTGGCGACCCGCATATCTTTATCGATTTCAGAGACGATGACATGGGGAAAATCGACCAGCTCGCCGATCAGCCGGCAGGTTGTCGCAAGGATTTTTTGGGTACTCGCTTCGGTATTGGATTCGAGAATAATCTCATTGAGTACTTTGAGCTCCTTGTTGCGCGTACGCAGGGTCTCTGCATTTTCCTTCAATTGGGTGATATCAGTGCACAGACCGAGATATCCTCCCAGTGGACCGTCGAATTCATCGAGTGGGACAGCCTTGCCGAGTACCCACAGGTCAGAACCATCGGCCCGGACGATGCGAAACTCCTGGTTCCATTGCTCCCCCCGGCGAAAAGCTCTACGCCAGCTTTTCAGTACATTTTCACGGTCATCCTCGTGGATGATTTCCGCTATTTCATTTTCCTGCAGCCGCGACAGGTCGCGCCCGAGAGTTTTTTGCCAGTGTCTGTTCGTGTAAATAAAGTGACCGTTATCATCTGTCATGAAGATAAATGCCGGAGATGCCTCGGCCAGGGTGTGAAAAATGGAGCGGCTTTTATTGATTTTCTGCTCGTATTGTCGCCGCTCGATCTCCGCCGCAGCGCGTACTGAGAAAATTTTGAGCAGGGAGACGATGTTTTCGGTATCTTCAACAACTTTCTGATTCATCACCACGATCAGGCCGATCACTTCGCCTGCGGCATTGCTCAACGGAATGCCGATATACGTCTCGATATTGTGTCGGGCGAAAAAACGATCATCCGGATAGAGCTTTTGGATGCCTGTCGGGTAAACGCAGGTGGTGTTTGCAACCACCTGGCTGCAGGGTGTATTGCGTACATCGTAGGAAAAATTTTCCAGCAACTTCCCACGGTGGCAAAAGGCCAGGGTCTGTATCTTCTCAAGGGGCTGTCGCACCACTTCTCCGATGAGAATATAATCCATTTCGAATACAGAAGACAGTTTCGAAACCAGAGCCTCAAAAAAATCTGTCCCGGTCAGGCCGGAGACGCATTCAGATATCGTCGCCAGCCGTTTTCTCTCTTCCTGGACATGGGAAGCTTCCCAGAACAATGAAAGCACTGCAGGTTGCTGCTCATACCGGATGAGTATATCCAGAATCTCGACAGGAATTCGCCTGCCGTCTGCACGTTTGATCGTACCCTGTATGACTGGCAAATGATTACCGTTGTACAGAGCATCCAGCTGTTTTTTTACCTCATCATGTTTTTCCTCGGGTATGAATTCCATGATCGAATGACCGATGAAATCGTTCAAGGAGCTGCCTCCGTGTACGAGAACCGCCTGCTCATTAAGCGCGACGATTGTATCACCGACATGTATAGTGTATGGGATATTACTGTTGCTGATGATGTCTTCGATCAGGGCGTGGGGCAGGGGGGGGCTACCGGGCGTGTTCGGAACCGGCGTGAGACTGAGGAGAAAGCATCGCCGGGGTTGGTCTATGACGGAGACGGAATGCAGACAAGTGATCCGCTGCCCATTGGCATCCAGGCAGGTTAGCTCCTCGGGGGGGGCGTTTGTACCGGGAGGTGACTCTGCACTGGTACGGAAAAGACCGCGTAGCTTTTTTTTGCTTATTCCCTCATCGGGGTAAAAGACCGTGATATTCTGGCCGATGATGCGTTCCGCACCGGTCTTGAAGAAAAGCGCGGCCCGTATGTTACAATCGAGAATATCGAGCCGGTCATCGAGGAGTAGAGTAGCCGTGGGAGCGTGCTGGAAAAACGCAGTATTCGCAAAACCGTTGCTGGAAATGCGGTGTTTCTTTCCCTCGGCAGGCTGGCCGGTGATGGGCATATGCGGGGTACCAGATTTATGCAAGGAAATATAACCTGAACGATTCAGAGAGCGCGGACATGTCGTCCTGAAGAACTATTTTGGGTGGATGTCTTAAATAGCCCGTCGGTCTAAACTCTTCAGTTATCCCGATTTCGCTCACGAACAGCAGTAATTTGTGAATAAGGACAGGTAATCAACCGGGATACTTGAACGGTCAGTATAAAAAAAACTACTGATGAACTGAAATGATTTTTTTGTAATTTTTTCAGTAGCAGTTTTATGGCCATACACGCATCCACTTCTGAAGGGGGGCTGCTTTTATATTGAATGACAAAAATCGCCCCTGCATGGTTCCCAGAGAAGCCGTGCGTTCCGGATGGTATCGGAAGCTCCCCGCAGCCAGCAACAAATAAGGTATCTCGGCGCCTCAAAATCATCGACTGTACCGCTTCCCTGATGTATGAACAAATCGATCAAAAAGAGCAAAATGTTAAAAAAACTTTGCATTTTATGTAACGAGCAGTATTTTATATACACCTGCCGGGGCACATTTGGAGGGGAATCTAACCAGCACACCTCGCTTCTGCACTTTTTACCCTTCGCTCAAACCAACCAGATTGCCTGCAGAATCGTCCATGGCAGGCTTCATCGGCAAATGAGTGCTCAACCAGATACACCCACTGCGGATACACGCCGTTTTCCCTGTTTGGAGCGACCTTGGGTTATGCTGCACTGTTTTCCTGATGATGACTTTTTGCATGCAAAACCAAACTGCGAGGTATGATATGCAGCCTTTTTCCCAATGCAGAAAAAGCCAGACTCCAGGTGTTGATTTTCCGCTCCGTGACCCTGGCGACAAACGCAAGACCATTGGTTATCTTGTGATCCTTCCGGCAATCTTGACTATACTCACCTCGTCCATGCTTCTCGATTTTGTGCAGATTCATCCCTATTTTGGAACCTACCTGACTTTGTCTGATCATGTTATCAGTCGCCTGTCTCATCTTGCTACCTACCTCTTTATATTTTTCTTGCTGTGGTGGCCGCAAATTCTTGCTGTGACCAACTTCAGCGATAGAGCCGAGATAGCTCTCGGGGTTTTACGTGACGGATTACTGGTCTATATCGTCATCCTCCACATGCCGCACTTTCTCATTCTGCGCCTCATTGATATCAACTGGAACAGCAGTCCAGCGCCGTTCTGGTACTGGCTTATTGTAGTGCTCATTGGCGCGTTGTTTGTGGCCGCGGGTTTCTATAATTCCCACCATGGTATTTCTGAGTTCCGGAAAGTACGCGAAGGGAACAAGCCGGATTTTTCTCATACTCCCATGTTGAGCAAGGTTACGACGATTGCAGGTACGATAATTTTTTTAGGCGTATTTTTTATCGTCGAGCTCTACTACGTAGCAAAACATCATGTGCCCAATTCTGAAGAAATGTGGCGGGATTTTTTTATTCTGGGCAGGAAAAGCCCTGAATGGAAATATTTCTGGATCAGTTTCTTTCTGGCTTTGTTTCCCGCGACTGTCGCATTCCTGACAGCAGTGGTTCCGAACCGCTTGATGTATTCGGTGTTGATGAGCGCGACATTCAAGCAACGCGACGTGTGCGGTTTGCTCGGTAAATCGTATCGCTATTTCAGCCATTTTTTTCGTTCGTTGATCTTGAAAACGCCTATGCTGCCCTATCTTTTTCTGCTGAGCATGGTGTATTTTTTACTGATTTTCTTTTTCGCGTTCTCCGGCCGGCCTGATGAGCTGGCCTATGTGCTGCAGCCGGATTTTTTCGTGCTTTTTCTGGCCATCTCCTCGGTCTGGTTTGTACCGATGATCTTTGCCCTCGTCCATCCGGATGAGACGTTCGGCACGTATTTTTTTCTCGTACTCGAGCAGCACCTGATCCGCATCCAGAAGCACAAAATTTATATGGGCTATGGTGACCTCGGCCAGCGGGCGGTCAACCGTGAACTGGCTGATGAACTTCGAAAAGATGCGCGGAAAAAGAAAGACCGCAGGTTATTTCGCAGAAAATCGCAGAGGTTGTTTTTTCAGGATATCGTAACTCCTGATGTGCAACTGGAAAAGATGGCCCTGCGCGTTCTCATCGTGGAAAAAGACCGCAGCAAAATTGCTTTCTCGAGCACCAGCCAGCTTCAGGGGGAGTATGGCGTCGTCGAAGCGTTGCAGAAACAGATAGTTACACAGGATGCCAAAGGAAATAAAATAAAGACATTTACCCGTGTTCTGGTGCCGATGATCGTTGGTGACGCTGCGGAAGCGTTCACGATGTCGAGGGCAAATATCGATCGAGCCGATCAGATTATTTCCACCGTGGCTGATGCCGAAAAGGTACAAACGATCTATCGTTATGCTTATGAAACAGATACACCGGCAATTATCGTCGTACCCCGAAGTGATCAGATTGCTTATTATACCTATCAGACCCGCCACAAAAAGATTGCAACCATCTATCCTGAGCATGCGCGTGGCATCACACTGGGATTTCACCTGCTCGCCATGGTAAGAAAACTGAGCGCAATTTCATCTAAACCTAAAGTACTGCCCAAAATACTATTCGTCGGAAATAATAAATCCAACCAGTACATCCTCGAAACGCTGTGGGCGCATTTGTTGCTGGATGAAAAGGAAAGGCACGGTTTTTTTGAGAAAAATCTGGCTTATCTGGTCATCGATGAGAAACAGCAGTATATGTATCCCAGATTGAAGGATGAGGAGCAGGTCGTAAAGATACATGATCCTGATTTCGATAAATTTACTCCATCATCTTTCATCTCCGGTGCACGATATCCGGACATTTCTCCCAGTAAGTCTGATCTGAACTATAAAATCCCACTTCGCATCATCAACGGCAGGGATATCGCCGTTGTCGAGCAGATTCTGGAAAAATATTCACCAGATATTATCGTTCTTTTTCATAGCAACAGCGAACACCAGCCCTGGATTCTGGCGAGGATCGTGCGCGCGCTCGAAAGAATTAAGAACCGAGAAGAAGACGAGTACTCTCTGCCGATGATGATGTTGACTTCTTCCTCCGGGGACACAGTTGAGACCGTAACCCTGGGCGATGCCATGAAGTTTTATAACGCCATGTGCATGCTCAACAACGATATGCCTGCTGACAGCGGCTACCCTGTGCACTCATTTTTTAACCGCTTCAGCAAAGAGCTGGTCGGAGAGAGTATCAGCGATCTGCTTTCTGACCCTGAAGAGGTCATCGTCGGCGCAAGCTCATGCTTTGAGCGCATGGAAGAGCATAAGAAAACCGACCATGATAAATCTGATCTGTGCCAGTACGTCGAAATCAATGCCTGCTATCCCAACAAGCCAGGCGGACTCGCTGAACTTCTGGCCCGGCTGGCCGGAGTCGATTTTCGGGCTGATCCGTCCAGGCTTCAACAAGGTTCTGCAAATGGAATGGAAGGAAATGGCCGGGATGGTGATGACACAAGGAAAAAGTATTACAGCGGTGAAGCCATCGAAAAGATTTGGGAGAGTGGCAATAATGGGGTGAAGTACACCAGGGATATCGCGATGCATCTTCCGACTTTTCAGTATCTGCAGAACATGACCCTGAACTATGAACAAAACGGGATTATCATCAGTGGATATGCGTCATTGACGAGATTCACACCCGAACAATATGATGAATTGATTGCAACCGCTGACAAGTCTCTGGCGCCGGTCGTCAAACGAATTTATACCACGGATGGGAATAAATATGTCGATGAAAAGTTTGATAATACTCAGGCCGTGAGCTGGGCTTTCAGCCAGAATTATTTTGAAGCGTATAAAAGAGACTACCGCGAACCAAGTCCGGCGGTCGTCCCGGAAATCCTGGACAGAACAACATGGGATAAGGATAAGAAAAAAAACACAACGTCTGACTTTTATCAGTCACTGTACGGCAAGGAAAAATCAGAAAAAACTACAGAGGAGACAAAGCAAAAAGCGTGTCCGGGTATGAACGGATGCCGTATCGCCGCATACCAGGATTGGGTCGTTGCAAGCAATGATATCCGCTTGCGCGACTATGTTAAGAACGGGAAGGATGAAGAGTTGATGCATGCCCGGAATTATCGCTGCTGCCCTGACATCAGTGAGGCTGACGAAAACCTGTTGCCAAAAGCTGATGCTCACTTTGCCCGTGTTTTCTGCTGCTGTGATGGGGAATACCAGCCCGGTCTGCTGGCCATGATATTCAATGCTTTCGTCTTCAGGCTGGAACACACGGATTTAGGGGGCAGTGACAAGGCGATCAATATCAGTTATCTGGCAGATATGAACTGTAAGAATACTTATTATTCCATGAGCCGGATATTCGGAAATGTTGTCAATACAACTGATACAGGTTCTGAGTCCAAACGCATTCCATATCCCGTACATATGATCCGCATCCTTCCGTATGGAGATCCGGAATCACGCAAACACTGGTTTGCTTATGCACGCGCTTTGTGGCAGTTCCTCAACGACTATCACAAAGAAATTGGAGTTAATAAGACGTTCCGTTTTTACTGGACTGATCAAAGCCGCAGAAAACATTACTTTGCTAAGGAATATGATCAGAGCTCTGCGGATCAACATGCTGATGCGTTCCCGGGCGGGGAGGGGGAATCCATCCCGGATGTTATCGTCATCAAGCGTTTTGATGAAGAACGCGCGATATATCACTATACAGATCAGCCTGCCGAAGGAAACGGCTCAGGTGAGCAGGGCGCTGATGCTCAGAATGAAAATACGGCACAAAAGCCCCAACAGCGCGATCCCGGTAAGTGTCTGTTGTGCGGCATTCAGCCGAGGGAACATGACTGCAGCAAGTTTCGCGTATGGATTTAGGTTGTTTTCCGCTCCGGCAGGCTTTATATTTCTGGCTCTGAAAAATGACCTGAATCTTACAATGGAGCCCGCGATGTCTGAAGCCGAAAAAGCGCGTCTGATCATGAAAACTCTGGATGAGCTCTATCCGCAGCCGCCCATCCCTTTACACCATTCTGATCCGTTCACGTTGCTGGTCTCTGTTGTGCTCTCAGCGCAGACGACGGATGCGATGGTCAATCGTGTGACACCGGAGCTGTTTGAACGTGCTCCTACCCCGGAAAAGCTGTCGCAGATGACAGAAGAGGAGATTTTACAGATTATCAAACCCTGCGGGCTGGCACCACGTAAAGCCAGGGCTCTGCGTGAGCTGGCGAACATTCTGGTAGAGAAACACGCTTCCAGGGTCCCGCAGAGTTTCGAAGAGCTGGAAGCACTGCCCGGCGTCGGTCATAAAACCGCCTCGGTGGTTATGGCACAGGCTTTCGGTATTCCCGCCTTCCCGGTCGATACCCACATCCACCGCCTGGCCGCACGCTGGGGATTATCTTCGGGAAAATCCGTGGTACAGACCGAGCGTGATCTGAAACGGATTTTCCCGAAAGAACACTGGAATAAGCTGCACCTGCAGATCATCTACTTTGGCCGTGAATACTGTCCGGCTCGCAATCACGATCCGCAGCAGTGCCCGCTGTGCAGTAAAATTGCAGTCTGAATGGCTGCAGCTTATTGTCTGACGAAAACCATCTTGAGAATGGCTGGCTCTTCTGTGCCGTCTTTGTCAAAATCCCAGCTGGTATCCGTGTCGATCATCGTTAGAGTGTTGCCACTAACAGTTACGGTCGTATTGGGCTCATCCGATCCGATACCGCCATCTTCCTCCTCGTTGAAGGTGCCGTTAAAGTTAAACGTTTGCCCCTGGAATTTGGTCGTGACCGTGTACGAGCCGTCGGCTTTGATGGTCATGGTGTACTCAAATCCCATCGTTTCAAGTATATTTTCAGACACTGTCGAGTCTGCCTTACTGGTGTAGATCACCTCTGTAGCTTTCCATGTGCCTGCGAGTGCTTTCAGAGCGTTCGCATCATCGGGCGAGGATGGGTTGCTGCTGCAACTGCTCGTCATCAGGGCCAGAGTCAGGCCCAGAATTGCGAATGTCATATTTTCCCTTCGCATAGCCTTTCCCTTTTTGTGTTACCTTGATTGTTTTGTGAGTTTATTATCTCACACCGCTCCTGCGGTGTAATGCCTGTCGCCGCTCCCGCGGCCGTACCAGGCGAAATGAGGTAGCGCCTGTCCCGACCCCGCATCCAACCCGGGGAGATTCCGGCACTGCGCTTCGCTCCGGCCGGGATGACGCTGCAAACTTTCTCATCACATCCCCCGGCGACAACTCCACAAGCGACGCGAGATAGCATCTGCTCTGACCACATTCAGCGAATAATATGCGTTTGTTGACATACCGGGATGACTACCCTTTCAATATTCACGTTCATCCAGGGGTTTGTCACGTTCAGCCTTTGAAAGCTCAATCAGTTCCTGCGGCGAGAGTACGATGCGCTGAAATCCCGGCAGTTTGATTTTCTCCTGATAGATCACCGCAGCAAAGGGATAGTATTTATCTGCATTGCGCACCAGCTCATTGCCATTTTCGAGATAGCGCTCGTTGACATTGCGTGCGCTCATGATATGCTCTGCCGACTTCGATGACAGGCGGACATGGTAGATGGTCACCACGAGAGTGCCCTTCATCGCCCCGCGCTGTGGTAAGGGCAGACGCGGCCGCCACGTCATGGATTCACCAAACTTCAGCCTGTTATCAGCGATTTTACGCGCCGGACTCCACAGCCATGTTTGGCCGATGCGGTAGCTGTCGCGTGCGATGACTGCACCTGAACTGTCCAGCAGCTTGACGACGGCAAGAATAAATCGCTCCGGGTCCCCGGTTGGCAGATAATGGCCGGCACGCTCGTTTTTCATCGTAATGGCAAGGTGCAGCGAGTCCTTTTGGTGAAAGACCGGCTGCGCGACCGTGACTTTGAGACCGGGGTGATAGCCGCGTTCCAGCAGGGTGTCGAAACTGTCGTACCATTTGGGTACGCCGCTGCCGACCCAGTGGTGCTGGCGTGTCTTCTTAGCAGGCAGTTGCGGATAGGCGTCCGCAACCAGGCGTTCGGTTTCAGGCATGTGGCAGGTGACACAATCCTGCGGGCTACCGAATTTTTCGATGATCGCCTGCGCTGCTTCGGTGACTTCTTTGGTCGTCTCGAACCAGCAGATCAAATTTGGCGTGATGGCTTCTCCCTGTGGGTTGTGGCAGCGCTGGCAGAGGTTATGCAGAAACTCCCTGTCCTGCTTCAGCGGGTGCGGGGCATTCTTGCTGCCTTTCGGGCCGATGACGTAGCTTTTCCCGGTTTCTTTGTCCAGGCGAACATGGCAGGTAGCGCAGGTAATCCCTTCTTTCTGCATGTCGGGGTCGAACATCGGATTTGGCTTTGTCACTGGTTTGAGAACATCACCGTTTTCAAGGCCGATGACAAAGTATTCGCGCTGGTTCTGCACCGGAATATGGCAGTTCAGGCACAGCCATCGCGGAGAGTCTTCCTTGGTCAGCTCAGATTGATACTGGATGTCGCGCAGGGCGGAGGCGTGCGTGGTCGCCTGCCATTCCTGGTAGATGGTGACGTGACATTTTCCGCAGTCGCTGGCCTTGACGCCTTCGACGAACTCGACAGGCGGCAGGTTTTCGATCGGATAAGCATAACTTTGCGTGACAGGATCAAAACGCTCCTGCAGGGGCCGGACATTGGACGTGTCCTCGGGTGTGTCGTCACAGGCAAGAAATGACAGGATAAACAGCAGGCCGAGTGAAGAAGCGGATAGAGTTCGAAAAATTTTCACGGTACTTCCGACTGTATGGGTGATTATTGTCTTAATCTAAAAAAACACAAATTTAACATATGAATACCCCGGGTATCCAGTTTCTCAGCAAACCGTGTCCGGCTCAGATTCCGACATCTGTCATTCCGGCCAAGCGCAGCGCCGTGCCGGAATCTCATCTTTTCTGGCATATGGCCGAAAAGATGAGATCGCGGTGTCTCCATCAAGCCCGATTCATTGAGTGTACAGGATACCTATCTGGTTATTCCGTCCTCTCGGCTTTGGGCTGAAACCGGGTTGCACCACGAAGTTCTCGAAGCGCACGAAGAAAGCAGAAGTGTCGTAAAAAACAGGGCCAGCAGTTCCTTGTTTTTCTTCGCGTCCATCGTGCTCTGCGTGGTTCACAAAAAAGCACGGATGATATTCAAACTCAGGAGCCAGAACGTTTTCATCGTTTCTGATATGAGAATGCAAAGCCATCAGATTATCTCGTTCGTTCAACTGTAATGGATTTATTTTTTGGAACAAAGGGACGATATTCCGCAACCCCAAATAGCCTCAGCACTCGATGACGTTGACGGCAAGCCCGCCAAGAGAGGTTTCTTTATAGTGCGTTTTCATGTCTTGACCGGTCTGACGCATTGTGGCGATGACCTGATCCAGGGAAACCTTGTGTGCACCGGTCGATTGCATAGCCATCCGCGCCGCATTGATCGCCTTGACAGCGCCCATGGCGTTTCGTTCGATGCAGGGAATCTGCACCAGGCCGCCCACAGGGTCGCAGGTCAGGCCGAGATTGTGCTCCATACCGATCTCTGCAGCATGCTCGATCTCATCGTTACTGCCATCGAGGGCAGCGACCAGACCGCCCGCCGCCATGGAACATGCGACACCAACTTCCCCCTGGCAGCCGACCTCAGCACCGGAGATGGATGCGTTTTTTTTGTATAAAATGCCGATGGCGCCTGCGGTGAGTAAAAAGCGCAGGATGCCTTCCTGGTCAGGGTTCGGCGTCAGCCGGGCGTAATAGTGCATCACGGCCGGAATGATGCCGGCCGCACCATTGGTCGGTGCTGTGACCACACGACCGCCGGCGGCATTTTCTTCGTTGACAGCCAGGGCGTATAAGTTGACCCAGTCGATGATGGTCAGAGGGTCTTTCAGCGAATTTTCAGGATTTGCGATCAGTCTCTGATAAACACCCGGTGCCCGCCGTTGCACTTTCAGCCCGCCAGGCAAAATGCCCTCGCTGTGCAAACCGCGTTTGACACAGTCCTGCATCGCTTGCCAAATGTCAAAAAGACGCTCGCGAATGGTGTCCTCATCTTGCCAGCATTTTTCATTCTCAAGTACGATTTCGTGGATTGAGAGGCCGTGTTTGCGGCCAAGCTCAAGCAGTTCTGCTGCCGTGGAAAAGGGAAAAGGAGCTTCGTCCGTCTCAATGGCCGGGGTTTCAGCCATAGCCTCCTGCTCGGAAACGATGGCGCCGCCACCCACTGAGTAATAGATGTCACTGTATAGCAATTTATTCCGTGTATCATATAAAGAAAAACGCATACCGTTGGGATGATAGGGAAGAGTTTCCTTGAAGTGAAAAATCATGTCACCTTTTTCGGAAAACGGAACCGGCTTTTCGCCGAGAAGGCGGATATGCCGGTTGGCACGAATGTCCTGCAGTGTGCTTTCTATACTATCGGGATCGATTTCTGAAGGGATTTCACCTTGCAAACCGAGGAGAATGGCGTTATCCGTGCCATGCCCCTTGCCGGTAAAGGCCAGAGAACCAAAGAGCTCGATGCTCACGCGGGCGGCCCGGGAAAAGACTTTGTGCCCCCGCGCTTCGAGAAGAAATCGCCTCGCCGCTTTCATGGGCCCGACCGTGTGCGAACTGGACGGCCCGATGCCGATTGTGAAAAGGTTGAAAATACTGTTATGTGAAGTCATGAAGAACCTGTATTCTGAAGTTCGGGGATTGCTCAATTGTACAGACAGCGAACATAATACGCAACAGAATGTACATAGTGCAACTTGAAAATTAGGGTGGGACTATAGGCTGTAGGTGTTTAGGCTGTAGGGGGTTAGGTTAGGCTGTAGCTGTTTAGGGGGTAGCGGTGTAGGATGATGCCCTGAGAGCTGGAGACAATATTAAAAAACGCGGTCAGCCATGACCTCCAATAAGTTTGCTATTATCACCCTACAGCCTGTCCACCTACAGCCTAAAAACCTACAGCCTAAATCCCTACATCCCCCGCAGCGATCTAATCAGTGAACCGAGAACCTTTTCTGTTTCAATTATCTTCGTTGCGCAGCTATCGGCATCTTCGTTGTCGATATATCCGAGTCTTGTTGCCAGGTCAAATTGGTAA
>WFTM01000387.1 GCA_015485525.1 Candidatus Zhuqueibacterota bacterium
GCCACAAGCCACAGCTCTGCTGGCCAATTATCCTAACCCGTTTTCAGCAGGGAACACAAGCACGACCACCATACGCTATCAGCTCACCAGTGCAGGCGACATCGGGCTGGCTATTTACGATCTCACCGGACGGCTGGTGCGGACGCTGGCCAGTGGCAGGCAAAACGCCGGAATATATACCGTGCGCTGGAATGGCCGCGATGCACACGGCCAGAATGTAGCCGCAGGGGTTTATCTGTACAGGCTGAAAACTGACAGGCAGGTGCTGGCACGGAGGATAGTTGTGCTGCGGTAAACACAGGAGGGATTTGGCTAAGAAAAGATACCGTCTCGTTTCCTGTTTTCGCATGCGAATTGCCGCAGGAGCGGTGTGATGAGAGGAACGTTCGTAGTGCGCGCTTCAGCCCGCCCGGGAACTAAAATGCCGGAAGTCCCATGGTGCAGGTGCGGGTTTTCGGGGCAGGTGGTATTTCGATGCGCTTGTGAGCTGCCGCTGGAGCGGCAACAAAGCCGTCACACCGCAGGAGCGGTGTGACGAGAGAGGATTTGTAGTGCGCGCTTCAGCCCGCCCGGGCAGCTTTGCGGTGTAATGAGATGGGCAGGATCATGACTGTCGGCAAAGGCCTGCTCAGGATTCTTTTCCGTCGCCCTGATTTGAGCTCAACAGCAGGCGGTACAGCTCATCGACGTTTTTTTTCAGATTATAGTGCTCAGAAACGCGCTCGCGGGCAGCTGTGCCTAATTTTTCGCGCAGATAATGATTGGCAAGCAGTTCGCTGATGACATTAGCGAGAATTTCCGGATTATCGACCGGGACGATGCGACCGGTCTCCTTGTCGATCAGCCCCGGGACCGTGCCAGTTGTGATAACCGGCATGCCACTGGCCATGGCCTCGAGCATGCCCATGGGCGGAATCACCGTGCTCTCTTCCCAATCCTTGCGGCTGGGCAGGACGAAAACCTCCGCCCGCCGCAAGAGATCGAGAATTTCCTCCATCCTCCGGGCCCCGGTAATGCGTACATAACGATTCAGTCGTAATGTATTGGTCAGAGTCTGCAGATCGGCTTTGGCCTCACCGTCACCGGCTATGACGATTTCAAAATCGAGATTATTCAGCTCGAGAATTTTTGCAGCCTTGATCAGAATATCAAAACCGCTCTCTGTGGTCAGGCTGCCCACTGCAAGCACACGAGGCTTCTGCAGCAGATTCTTCTCCTCGCGTTCCGGGGTGAACTGCGCCATATCCACACCCGGAGGGATGACCCGGACTTTCTCCGGCGAGGCGATTTCGGCTTTCTTTACCAGGAACTCTTTCATTTGCTTTGTCGGTACGGTAATCCACTCCGCTTCGTTCATTTTGGCCCGCAGACGGCGGAAATTCTGATCGAGATCGTCACCACGAACCATGACGCTGAAGCTGACGCGGGCAAGACGGCCGGCAACCAGGGCAACGGATGCTGTTTTGCTGAAATGGTACACATGCACATGAGAAATTTTTTCCTGCTCGAGGGTGCGCGCGAGTACGAGCCCATCGCTGAACAGTTTCAGCGACTGAAAAACACCCCACGGCCATAAACTCCCCTCAAAAATCTGGCGCAGGAGTGTCCCTGTGTACCGGAACGGCTGGCTCAGAAAGCGTTTGACGTGCTCCTTCGCCCGGCTGAAAAAACCGGTATCTGAGAGGAACAACGTCTCGCTGAACAGGCGCAGCGCTTCGTTCGGCAGCGGACCGGGATGTCGTCGCAGGCGGGAGATCGGTTTCAGGCTCAATCCCTTATCCTGCAGGGCTAAAATCTCACGGTACACCGCGCTGTCTGAATAGCGCGGCAGGACTTCCCCGAAAACAGCTATGGTTTTCATCAAACGCGTCGCAGTAAAATTGGCAGCTTCTGTTGTTTCCTTTTTATAAACCAAGAGCATAATTTTCCTCTTTTATGTTTACTGTTACTGTGATGTTTCAGTCTGATGAAAGTGCATCGCTTCATGCCCACGCTGTGGCGAAATCATACACGACACTGCCGCAACTCATCGTCTCACACCGCTCATGCGCCGCAGCGCACCCGGCGATCTAACGGAGCGCCGCCATTTCCTCCACCCCGAACAACTCCTCAGCCGGATTGACTCCCTGCACGAAATACTGATACCACAGATTCACTGTCATGATCCGGGCGAGGATTTCGACCACCGGCTGGTTGTCGCGTGTGTAGTACACATACAACTTGCGCACGGCGTGACGGTTGATCAGCTCATCCGGCAGTTTATCGAACAGCGTGCGCCGGAACCAGCTTCTGACCACCGGATGGCTTTGTACCTGGCGATTGAAATCAAACAAAGGTCTGTGCTGAATCGGCGTATCACTGTCCTCATTCTGGCGGAACCAGCCAAAGAGCTGATGCAACCATCTGGCTCCGAGCCAGCCATACTCCTTCACCCGCGAGACGTTTAAAGTCAGCATGTTACGCTCCCAGGGGATGTCCGCCAGAGCGGGATTGAGTTCAGTGATGATCTGTCGCCAGAGTATCTGCTCAGCGGTCAGCCAATGCTCGGGCAGATTGGCCACGGTTTCGGTGTAACGAAAATTATTGTACGGATTGGATACGCGCACATAATGGCGCAGCAACTCGGTTTGCCGGGCTGCCAGAGCGCGCTGTTTGAATTTCATCCCCGTGCGCGACAGCAGCTCTGCCGGAGAAAAGGCGCTGAAATCCCACTGCGAAACGATATCCTGCAAACGATCGTCGGGCGTCTGCAGGCCGCTGTACACCTCGCTGCGAAACAGGGGTCCGGCCGGCAGCCAGGGGTCCTCATCGCGGATAACCGCCGGAAAAAGCTTCTCCGCCAGCCAGATGCGCTGCTGCGCGTTCCATTTACGCCGCATCCAGATTTTGAGTTCCGGCAGGGTAAAGGGGTTAGCGATCAGTGGCGTGCCCTCGAGCATGTGCATGGGCTTTTCCCGCAACAGCGGCAAAGCGGCCAACAGATGATTGTGCAGCCCGTTGAGCAGACCATCACCCAGCCAGACGGCCCGGCTGAAATTATCGATATACCCTTCGGCGGTTATTGCGCCAAAAGCATGTCTGGCACCGATGGCAGCGGCAACCTGTCCGCCGAGCTCTGCTTCTGCGCTGCCCGGTTCAGCCACAGTCAGGGTTTCAGGAGTATAGCCCAGGCGCTGCATGCCCACAGCCAGCAGGCGCGAAGAAAGCCCGCCTGAGAGCAGCACGCCGGCCTGCTCCTGATCGGCAACGACTTTGATACCGGTGATCGCCGAATTGCGCAAGCGGTTCATCGCCTCTTTTTTATCCACGATGCGGCCGTAGGCCTCACCTTCGTCAAGGTGGTGCACTGCGATGCCCTGGTCGGAGATTTCCAGAAAATGCCCGGCAGGCATCTGTTCGATGCCGCGAAAAAAGGTGCTGTCGTCAAAGACATAGCCAAAACCGATAAAATCCCGGATCGCCTGCGCATTGATCTCCGGCCTGCGGTCAAGACCGGCGAGCAGGAGCTTGACCTCGCTGCCCCAGAAAAAACGGTCGTTATCGCGACCGAAGTACAATGGGCGGAAACCGTTGCGGTCTGTCGCGAGGAAAGCCTTTTTTTCAACAAAATCCCAAACGCCGAGCCGGAAAGCGCCATCCAGCTCCTGCAGCAGCACCGGCCCGCGATGCTCAAAAGCCCGGCACAGCACCTCGGGTATGGACATCTCCCGTACCTGGTCCAGCGGAATACGCGAAGCCGCCGCAATCGAGGCGAGATTGATGATCTCGCCCTCGAAAAACAGCACCATGCGGTCATCCTGGAAATGCAGCACAGTGTGCTGCTGTTGAAATCGCTCCGGCAGCATGGCCATGCCGACCCAGCCATCGGCATAGAGCTGCATCGAACGCGCCAAAGTCTGGCCATGAACGCGCGCCATGGTTTTCAGAACTTTGCGAGGAGATCGCCGCGCGGGGCGAGCATAATCGACAACTCCGAAAAAAGCGCTCACGGGACTCTCCTGCTTTAGTTGCGGTTTACATGCGATTTCAGCCCGGTACTATCACAAACCCTGTGCCAGGTGGTTTTTTAAGAAAAATATCAAGACAACGGATTATTTTTAAATATGTTACACAAACACGAACAGCATTAGCGTGTGCATAAATTCTGACTGCTACGGACACAATGTTTCACCCTCCCACACCACATTGAACATCGATGTTCGACCGCTTTCCCCGCTCGTAGTGCACGCTTCAGCGTGCCCCCCCAAAAGGCACTTCATCAGATTGTGCAGGTTGTGATATTATCGTTGTGCAAATCCGGGCGGTGTTGAGGGTTTTAAAAAATGATATTTGTCCCCGGCCAAATTTTTTAGGATTGTTGGCGATATCATTCCGGATGCGACCCGCGGTGTGGATGCGATCCGGCGGTGTAGGGGCGACCGGCGGGTCGCCCCTACGACGTTGCCAGAATTTTTGCGCCGAATTTATCCGTTTGGTGATCGCGGATTGAAATCCGGCCATGGTGGAACGGTTGGATTGGGGTTCTGGCCCGGGTTTATTTGTAGAGGCGTACGGCCGTGCGTCTCTGCGGGGTCGGGGTTTGGCCCTGGTTTAATGTATAGGTGACCATACCGCGCGGCATGAATGTCGCGGTACGCCCCGGGCGGCCCGAACCGGTTGCCCATACTGAAAATCAACCCACACGATTTGAGGAAGAGCCAAAAAAATGCCGGGATACCTCACTGGCATCCCGGCGCCTCACAGCCACCTCCACAGCAGCTTTCCTCCCATGCCAACCCGGGCCCCGGAGCATGGTCCACCCCCACCCACTACACAGAAGTATCCAGAAATCGCCCGAGCACGCGTTGCACCGCAGGCCCAGCAGCCGCCTGTCTTTTATCTGCTTCATGCAAACGGCTGCTGGTGAAATCCCGGAACGGCGAAGACAGAGCCTGTGTACGCGAAATACCGCGCACGATGCGGTCGCGGACTTTTTTCTCCGGCTTGACAACGGCATTGCGCGCCACCCAGGCATCCTGCACTACCGCACCGGTTTTGATGATCGCGCCCTCGCGTACGACACTGCGCATAATCACCGAGCGCGACTCCACCCTGCTGCCTGCAGCGATCACCGCCGGGCCGATGAGAATCGCCGATGCGCTCACTTCAGCATCGGGATGGATGATCACCGGGCCGATGCGCAGCGGGGCATGTTCGCCGCCGCTGGTGATGAAGCTGGCGCCATGCTCGCGCGCCTGTTCCTCCGCCCAGTGCAGATTTGCCTGCAGAAACTCTTCCGTGCTGTACAGCTCATCGCTCACCGCCGCCAGTTCGATGCTGCGCAGCGTTGCGGCGGAAAAACAAAACGGCAATGCCGCATCCGTCGTGCGAAAGGCAGCAGAACCCAGCACTTCCGCGTCCACAGCATAGACACCAGTGGGATAGTGCTGCCAGTGCTCTTCCACCTTCTTCTCGGCGCTGGTCAGGTGAGCCTGCAGTGCCCGGGCCTGTTCGAGCCGCGCGCCGGAGTACAGCGGCCGGACCAGCATACTCACAACGCCCTCCCCCTGCCGGTGCTGGCCCAGAAAAGGCCGCAGCGAGCTGAGCACACGCACTGTCCCGGCAAGAACGACATAGCTTTGTGCAGGTACTTTGGCCGCAATGTGGCGCAAAATTTTCGCGTGGCTGGTGTGCTCGCGCGTCTGCACGACTTTGATCTGCATGCCCGGAATTTTCAACTTGCGCACCTCGCTGTGCAGCTTCTCCTGATTCTCACGCACCTGCACATAGGCAGTGCGAAACCCGTCTTCGGCCAGCAAAGCGAGATTGTGCTGCAACAGAGAGACAAAGCCGATGCGCAGCAACCAGGGATGACTGGCCGCATCCGCACCGGAAAAAGCGAGGTGATCATCCTGAACCAGAACGACCGGTATTTTCGTGATCATATCCATTCGTACCGCAGCCTCGGAATTGGTTTCTTTTTTTTGCTCAGGATCGTTCCCAGAATCCTGACCTGATTATCCTGTGCTTCTTCTTTGATCTGTTTGATGCGCTGCAACCGAGTTGTCGGCGTGTGCACAACCAGCACCATGCCACCGGAGAGACGCCCCCATACCAGAGCATCGCGCGAGTGCTGCAACGGCGGCGCGGCTATGATGATAAAATCAAACAAGGTTTCAAAATACGCCAGAATCTCGCGCAGCCGCTGCTCGCTAATCAGCGCAGCGCTGTTTCTGCGTTTGCGCCCGCGACCGAGGAAATAGATATCCGCACCGGAGAGTTTTTGCAACACGCCGCGCAGCGAACTTTCCCCCGCGAGAACATCGAGCAGGCCCGCACCCATAGCCACTTCACCGAGATATTTGCTCAGTCCCGGCGAGGTGATATTGGCATCGATGATCAAAACCCGCACGCCCTGCAGCAGCTCGGGGTGGCGTGCCAGGTTCAAAACTACGGATTCTGTGCCGTCGTTTTTTCCGGCGCTGGTGAAAACCACGCTGCGGAGCTGCTGCTTGTGGCGATTCTTGAGCAGATACTCCACCAGCCGCGAGCTGTCCGAAGCAGCCTGCTGCACAGCCTCCTCTATGCCCAGTTCCCGGCGCAGACTCTCAGCAATAGCCCTCAGCAACGGCGAACTGCTTTCCGGCAGCGAAAGAATCCGGCTCCAGCGGCGGTCATTTTCTTTTTTGATGAACGAGATATCCGCAAA
>WFTM01000388.1 GCA_015485525.1 Candidatus Zhuqueibacterota bacterium
CAAACCGCGTCAGGATAAGTCTGTGCTGAAATTTTTCGAACACATTCTGACCATCGCGCAGCACGAACGCATGATGCTGTACCGCACGGCCCGCTTCTGGATTCTGGCCGGCGCCGGCATCGCTGTGGTCCTGTTTTTTATCGTCGCTCCCACCCTGGCCGTAATCATTGACAGCACGCCGCCGGCCGAATTTCTCCTCAAAGGGGCCGACGTCTATCTGGCGTTGCTTTTCTTCGGATTCATGCAAGTCATCCTGATCATCTTTGTCGCGGCTCATTTTCACAAGGCAGAGGCCAGCGCCCGGCTGGATCAGGTCATGTTGTCACGGCCGGTAACCACTCTTGCCCTGGTGCTGGGCAAATATTTCGGCGTCGTCAGCGCCGTGCTGCTGGTCAACATTCTGCTCATCGCCATGGCCATGACCGGGCGGTTGTTCAAAGCTTATTTTGCCGGGGCAGGTCTGAGCCTGACACCGGCTCTGGTGTATTTTTTCATCGTAACTATTCCGGCTGTGCTGTTCATGACCGCCCTGGTTTTCTTCCTCATCAGCCTGCTGCGCAGCCAGGTAGTAGCGATCCTCCTGCCGCTGGGCTACAGCGCCGCGATCTTTTTCTGGCTCCAGTTTGATTATCTCGGTCTGTTCGACTTCAGCGCCTCTTTTGCGCCGCTCTTTGCCAGCGACATCATCGGTTTTGGCGATATCCGCGCCGTGCTGCTGCAGAGGCTGTTTTTTCTCTTCCTGGCCGGTTTCATGCTGTTCGCCGCTGTGGTGCGCTATCCCAGACTGCACCAGTCGCGAATGCTGCAACGGCTCAGCGCTGTGCTGGCCGGCGTGTTTCTGCTCGCAGCCCTGATTCCCGCTGGTACGCTCATTTCAGACCACGTGCAGCACAGCGCCTGGCGGGAAAAAGCTCTGGCAGCGAACCGGCAGGCGCTGGATAAACCTCAGGTCGCTGTCAGCCATTACGAGTTTGACCTCCGCTTTGCCCGGGCGGGCAGCCCCCTGCAGGCGAGCGTGGCCATGCGCGTGGAAAACCGTACCGCCGTTCCTTTCAGCGAGCTGATTTTCTCGCTGAATCCGGCTCTGCAGGTCACGGCAGTGCAGTCCGCCGCGCGCGGCGAGCTTGCTTTTGAGCACGAATTCAACCTGCTCACCATCGACTACGGCACACTTCTGCACCCGGGCGCCCGTGATACCCTCACGGTGCAGTACAACGGCACCATCGATGCGGACGCCTTCCTGCTCGACCGGCTGCCGGAGCTTGACGGCAAAATCAGGAAGAAGAACGGCCCGTGGATCAAGGGTGATCTGAGCGCGTGGCTGTCCCGGGATGCCGGCGTGCTGCCGTACGAATCGGGCTGGTACCCGATTCCCGGCCCGGCTTCGGGTTTTGATCACACACGCAGACGTCCGCACACCTTTGCGACCGCCGGTATGACCGTGCGCGGCCCGGCAGAGGTGCAGTTCATCAGCCAGGGCGACATTGCACACACCGGCACCAGCGGCAGCGAGCAGGTGATCCGCTTCGAGTCTGCCAAACCGGTGCCGGGTTTTTCGATCAACTACGGCCCGTATCGGCGCCTCGCCTGGCAGTTCGATGCTGCGGAAGTCGAGCTCTATCTCCTGCAAGAGCACATGCCGGAACTGGAGCTGTTCGCCGAGGTGGCGGATACCTGCCGCCAGGTCATCGATGAACTCCTCGTCACCCTCGAAGCCACCACCGGCATCGCTTATCCGTGGCAGCGCCTGAGCTTTGTCGAAGTGCCGCTGCAGATGCAGGTCTGGCCCACGGCCTCGGGTATCAACAACGTGCTGCTGCAGCCCGGTGTCATCATGATCGACGAGTTGCGCATTCTCAAACGCAGGCTGGACAAACAGTTCGAAAAACGCCGCAAAATCGAGCGCCGCCGCGGGCGAGATGACTCTGCTGCGCGCATCAAACGCGACGTGTTCATCCGCGCAGTGCTCGAATTGCTCTTCCCCAAAGATTTCTGGGTTGACGGCACCCTCAATTCACCACTGAAAAACTATCTGCACTTCCAGCTCGACATCCGCGATCCCCTGCTCTACCGGGCTCTGGAGATGCAGTTTTATGAACAGAGCCAGTTGCGACTATGGGATACCTTTTTCCCGGATCGCCGCGGCCAGGGCATCAGCGGGAACGACCGCATGCGCCAGCTCGACTCCGAGTGGGCGTTTCGCAATCTGTATGGCGTGTCCATCGACAGCGTGATCAGCCTGCTGACGCGTGTGCCCCTGCGCGCTATTTCACCGCGTGAACACGGCAAACTGTACTTTGCCACTGTCGATTTCAAAGCGCCGCCCGTGCTGAAAATGCTGCGCGAACGCGTTGGTGAAAAAGCCTGGCGAAAGATGGCGGCGGAACTGACCACGCAGCACCGCGGTAAGAACGTGAACGCGCAAACCCTGCTCGACCTGCTGCAGCCCATGACCGATGAAGACCTCTCCGGATTTTTCGACGACTGGTTTGGCAGCACCGTGTTTCCCGGCTATCAGCTCACCCATGCCTCTGCCGTGAAGGTAAAAACCGGCAGCCTGAAAACCGCATACCAGGTACGCGTTCGCGTGCGCAACGGTGAAAAGGGCGATGGGTTCGTACGTCTGCGCCTGCGCACGCGCAACGACACCATCTGGCGCAACCTCGCCCTCGGCAGCTATGAGGAAAAGGAAGTACTGATCAGCCTGTACGACAAACCCCGCGATGTCACGGTCGTGCCGTACTTTTCGCGCAATCGCGGGCAGTTGCGCAGAACCATCGATATCGCCAACACGATTTTGCGCGCGGCGCTGCAGGACACGGCTTACACGATCATCCCCTCGGCGGCAGACTCGCTGGTTTTTGTGCTCGATGATCAGGATGAAGGTTTTTTTACAGCGACTGCCGAGGAAGCGCGATACCTGCGCCCGCCGGTGCGCGGCAAAGTCTGGGCACTGCGCACCCATGCGATGGCTTTCGGGAAATATTTTTATGGCTGGCATGTCAAACGGGGGCAGTCCGGCGACTACCCCGCGCGCTGGGAAACCCGCGTTCCGAAAACCGGGTATTACCAGCTCAGCTACTACCTGCCTGTCGGCCGCTCGTGGTATACCCGCAATCCCGGGCCGATCACGCTGTATATCGAAACCGCCCGCGGCCGGGAAAAAACCGTGCTGCACCCTCAGGTTACGGCGGACAACTGGCAACCTGTCGGCAAATTTTATTTCGAAAAAGACCGCACAGCAGTAGTAGAAATTTCTGATGCCGGCCAGGGCTATGTGGTCGTCGATGCCCTGCGGTGGGAATACGTTGAGTAGGGGCGACCGGCCGGTCGCCCCTATACC
>WFTM01000389.1 GCA_015485525.1 Candidatus Zhuqueibacterota bacterium
GCACTACAAACCTTCCTCATAACAATACTACACCTGATGGCAAAAAAGATAAGTGCTTGACTTTGACTATCCGGATAGGTTACATTTCACAATTCATTTTTCAGAAAGCTGAACCGGGAGGAAGGCATGGTTGCTGTGAATCTGCTGCTGATCGTGATAGCTGGATATCTGCTGGGGTCGATCCCCACTGCCATTATTGCCGGTAAATTGCTGAAAGGGATTGACGTTCGCGAACACGGCAGTGGTAACGCCGGTGCAACCAATGTCTTTCGCGTGCTCGGCTGGCAGGCCGGTCTTTTGGTGTTGGCGATCGATATCGCCAAGGGCTTTGTTGCCACAAAATATGCCTCGCAGATCGCTCTGGTACCGCTGGATATTTCGCCGGTGTATTTGATGTTTCTCGGTGGAGTCTCTGCGGTGTTCGGGCATATCTGGACCGTATTTGCCGGCTTCAAGGGTGGCAAAGGTGTGGGAGCGGCGGCAGGTATGCTCATCGCGCTCTATCCGGTTGCCGTGCTGATCTGCTTTGCCATTTTCGCTGTGGTCGTGGCCACGACGCGCTATGTTTCCCTGGGTTCGATCACGGCGGCGGTGAGTCTGCCGGTCGTCCTTTGGCTGCTGCAGAGCTATTATGGTAAGACGGTTGAAGCGCCGTTGTACTGGTTCAGCATTTTCGTCGCCATACTGATCGTCTTTACCCATCGCAGCAATATTGGCCGCTTGCTGGCAGGTACGGAAAACAAATTCGGCAGCGCATCACCGAAAACAGAACCGTAAGCAGCATGGTCGGCAGCACGTTTTTGTATGTCATCGATGTTGAAAATAAAATCCAGCCGGGAAAATGTGTACGCAAACAGCCCGGCTCTCGAAGGAACCGGAATCAGCAGGACGGAGTCACGACATGGAATCAGAATCGGGTTCTGTATCACGTAACAAATCCGGGCGTATCAAGGCGTTGATCAGCCTGCTCGGGGATGATGACAGAAAGATCAGAAGAATCGCCAAGTCTCACCTGCTCGAACTCGGTGATGACGCGACCTCGTTGCTCGACCAGACGGTTCGCGAGGATACGGACGGCAAGACCAGAATTCAGGCCAGGGCAATTCTCGAGCAGATTCGCCGCGAAGAGCTGGCCTTGTCTTTTCACATCCTCGCCATGCAGCGTGATGAAGATATTGACCTCGAAAAAGGTGTCTTTCTGCTGGCGCGCTATGCCTACCCGCAGTTGGAGTATCATGAGATCAGCAGCGAGTTGAATCATCTTGCCCACCGGGTTTCCGAGATGATCGGCGACAGCACCAGCGCAGGGAAAATCGTCTATTCCCTCAACCACGTATTGTTTGAAGAAGCCGGGTTTCGCGGCAATACGGATAATTACTACAGCCCGGAAAACTCCTTCATCAATAAAGTGCTCAGCAAACGTTCCGGCATTCCGATTTCCCTCTCTGTTGTCTATCTGCTCGTCGCGCGTCGGCTCGGCTTGCCGATTTATGGTGTGCGCATGCCGATGCACCTGTTGTGTATGTACGACCAGCCGCCGGAGCCGTTCTACATCGATGCCTATCATCGTGGCCACCTGATGACCCGCGCCGAGTGCATTTCTTTCATGAAACGCGCTGGTGTCGGATTCAAGGAAAGCTATCTCGAACGTGCCAGCAACCGCGAGGTGCTCGGCCGGGTGCTGCGCAACCAGATTCTCGTTTACTACCACAACGAGGACGACCGGAAGGTATCCTTTCTCAAACATTTACTGAAAATCCTCAAAAACTATTCATAACGAAAGCCAAATCATGAAAATCTGTTCTCAATGCGGTCATGAAAATGATGACAGTGCCAAATTCTGCAGCAGTTGCGGTACAGAACTGGGGGAAGCAAACGCGAGCGATACAAGCGATGGGCGCACCTGTGCCCAGTGCGGTACAGCTATAGACCCGGAAGCAAAATTTTGCCCATCCTGCGGAGCTGAGCAGGTCTCCGAAGCCCTGCGCCAGAAAGTGCTGCAGGCAGACTGGAAGGACATCGACCTCGGCACCCCGGCCAGACCGGCCGGAAGGCGGAATATGATGCTTTTGCCCATTCTGGTCGTTCCGGCACTCGTGGCTGTGATCTATTTGATGACCGGGCGTTCCAATCGTGCTGCAGATGAGCATGTGCACACAGAGCAGCAACAGATGAGCCCGGAACAGATGAAGCGTATCGCCGCACAGCTGGACAGTCTGAAAAATGCCATCAAAACCAATCCCCAGGATACGACCGCGATGCTGGTACTCGGTGAGATGTATGAAATGGCCGGTAAATTCCCCCAGGCACGCGGTTATTACCTCGAGTTCCTCGGCGTAGCCCCAAAGCACTATGAAGTGCGGATGCGCGTGGCGAGCACGTATTTCAATGAGAAAAAAATCGACTCAGCAGGGGTTGTACTCAAGGAGGTGTTGCAGGACTATCCCGACGACCCCCTGGCGTTATATAATTACGCTTTGACGCTGCACATGGCCGGCGACCACGAAGGCGCCATCAACACATGGAAGCGCGTGGTCGAACTCGATAAAACCGGCGAAGTGGCTCCCCAGGCCCAGAAAGCCATCGATATGCTGAAGAGCGCGCCGGAAATGAACGGGAATAACTGATTTGTTCAACCACACTTTAAAAAA
>WFTM01000390.1 GCA_015485525.1 Candidatus Zhuqueibacterota bacterium
GCATTAATTTGGGGGTAATGACATAACCGCTCACAATATGCTTCTCCGTCGCTGTCTCGTATGATCCGATCTTTTCATGAATTAAATTTTCGACTCTTCATCAAATCGTGCAGGTTGAATATCCACAACACAGCCGTCTGCGAAGTCTCTGGGGCGGACTGATGGGCTGCCCGGCCAGGATCGCCGTGCATTGCATGCCAACAATGTGTATTCCTTGAGCTAAGATAAATGACAGCGCGCCCATCTTTCATCCGATAACCCTGTCATTTTATCCACATAACTCAGTATGGTTGTACCTTTTCAACGAGGACGTCTGACAACAGCTCGTACCTGCACCAGAACCGTCGGGCACGATAAATCGTGCACTACGAACGTGGCCCTGCAGGGAAATGGTCACTCCGTTTTTGGGCCGGCTCACACACTCGCGAGCAGCATATTGGCGTTGGCAATCAACGCGCGGGGTTCCGCAGGTTTGACCACGTAGATATTTGCGCCTGCTTCCATACCCTTCATTTTATCTTTGGCCTCTTCCTCGGTGGAAACCATGATGACCGGTGTGTTTTCGTATCCCGGAGTTTTGCGCACTTTACGGGTCAGTTCATAGCCATCCATGCGCGGCATGTTGACATCTGTCACAATCAGATCAAAATGCTCGCGGTTGAGCATTTCAAGCGCCAGATAGCCGTTCTCTGCTCCGGCACATTCGAAGCCGGCTTCCTCGAAAATATAGGAATGCAGGTTGAGAACGATCTGTGAATCATCGACTATGAGTACTTTAGGCATTTCTCACCTCATCTGTTTCGGTTTACGGTAAAAGAGATAGTCATCGATCCGTGTCAGCTCAAACGCAGCGGTAATCCGGCCGACGGACTCCGATGATCCGAGAAACAAAAAACCGCCCGGATTAAGAGAATCGTAAAAGCTGTTGACGACTTTTTTCCTCGACTGGTCGCTGAAATAGATCAGCACGTTACGGCAGAAGATGAAATCGTAATGACTTTGCCGTCTCATCGCCCGGCGATCGATAAGGTTCATCTGCTCAAAGCGGACGGGTTCGGCTGTGTGTGGCAACACCTGCCAGGTTTTACCGTTACTGCTGAAATATTTTTCCCGATAGGCCAGAGGGGTATCTTTCATCGCACGCGTGCCATACTCGCCTTTGCGCGCAGCGCGCAGCACGGTGCGGTCAACATCGGTCGCCAGGATCGTCATGGTCCAATCATCATAGTCTGCGATCATTTCCTGCACGATAATCGAGAGCGTGTACGGCTCCTCGCCTGTGGAGCACGCTGCGGACCATATTTTCAGGGTATGATCACCCTGTTCTCGTTTCTCACTCAGCAGCAGTGGCAGTGCTTTTTCGGCAAAGCCCTGAAGCTGGGGGAAATCGCGAAAAAAATAGGTCTCGTTGACCGTCAGTTCCTCTACCAGGTTTTGCAGCTCACCGTTTTTCTCGCTCAGAAGCAATTTTCGCTGATACTCGCGGAAAGAGCGCGCTTTGCTCTCCAGCATGCGCTTTTCGATCCGCGCTTTCATGATATAATTTTTTTTGCCGTCCACCAGTATGCCGGTTTCTTTGTATATCAACTCACGTATCTGGTCGAGCTGCTCGGGCGTTATTTCAGGCCTCGCCTGTGTGACTGTCCGTTCTCTACGCATCGCGATTCCTACTTTTCCAGCATTCCCTTTGCAGCCCTGAGGGCATAAACAGCTTCAGGCTGCAAGCCCTGCTCCTGTACCGAGTCCAAAACATCCCGGGCCGTGGGGGCGGCTGTTTTGACGATGGAAACAAAAATGGTCGCATCCATCCACGGATGACGGCCGACAGCCTCCTGCAAAGCTGCAGCAGCCTTTTCACCACCGACCTGCCCGAGGGCTTCACACGCCGCAGAAGCCACATTGATATGCGGATCTTCGAGGGCACGGACGAGGATTTCAAAGCCTTCGCCTTCGGGTGAAGTGAGAATTTTCCCAAGGGTATCGACCGAAATTTTGCGCAGATCATGCGACGGTGACTGATACAGCTGTATGCATGCAGCAGCAGCCAGCTCATCGAGCTGTTCAAAAACTTCCAAAGCGAGATTGCGAACCGCGGAGTCATCATCATCGAGAAGTGCGACGATCTCCCGGCATACTTTTTCCCCGCCAATGCTGAGCAAAGCATCCGCAGCCGCTTCCCGTACAGCCACAGCCGGATCGCGCAACGCCGCCACCAGTGCCGGCACAGCACTGGCCTCACCGGCATCACCGAGGTCTTCAGCGGCATAGCGGCGCGTGGCTTCATCACCCACGGACAGGTCCTGAAGCAGTTGTTTTGTGGTTGGTTCGTCGATCATTCTCAGCTCTCCTGTACCAGTTCAACGATTTTTTCTCCGATTTCATACGAAGGCAGGACAAACTCTGCTCCGCCACGGGCAATAGCTTCACGGGGCATACCAAACACAATGCACGTCTCCTCAGATTCGGCAATAGTATGGCCACCGGCCTCCCGGATGGCAGCCATGGCGCTGGCGCCGTCAGAACCCATTCCTGTGAGCAGCACACCAATGACGTTCTTGCCGCCATAAAGCTCGAGAGCAGACATCATCGTCACATCGACCGAGGGCCTGTGCAGGGTACTCACTGGCTCAGGTGAAAGCCGTGTCAGAGCACCCGAACGTCCGAGTCCGCGCGGAGCCAGCGCCATGTGCATATCCCCCGGTGCCAGATAGCCGTGCCCCGGAAGGATCACATCTGCCCTGGCCGCTTCCTTGAAAGGAAAAGCACAGTATTTATCCAGCCGTTGCGCGAAAGATGGCGTAAAAGACGCCGGCATGTGCTGGATGATGATGACCGGTGCTCCAAAGTCTTCCGGGAAAGCCGGCAAAATATCCATGATCGTATTCGGCCCGCCGGTGGATTGCCCGATAACGACGATTTTCCCTTCGGCTCTGCCCCGCTGGCTGCTTTTCCGGCGCTTGCGCACAGCCGCCTTGTTGTCACGGCGATGAGGCCGAAAACGCCCGAGACGGCTTTTATTGGCACCTGCCGCTGCCTTTATTTTATAAATGATCTCGTCGGCGATCTTACCGATTTCCCGTGAAATAGTCCCTCCGGGTTTGCCGACAAAATCGACCGCACCCAGTTCCAGAGCTTCATACGTCGTCAGAGCGCCTTCCTGAGTCAGAGAACTGACCATGACCACCGGCCGTGGAGCCTGCATCATGATGTGCTGCAATGCCGTCAAACCATCCATCACCGGCATGTTGATATCCAGCGCAACGACATCAGGCTCATGCTCTTGTGTCAGGCGAACAGCATCCTCGCCATTTCTGCCGACAGCAACCACCTCGATTTCTGGATCACTCTCGAGAATATTCTTTATTTCGCGACGCATCAGGGCAGAATCGTCAGCGACAATGACTTTTATTGGATGCATGTACATTCTCCATAACTTTGGTGACAATCTGTTTCAGAGTACAAAAAGCAACTCATGAGTCATCCCGGTCCGGCTGGTGAGAAGTACTCATGCTTGATGCTAACGCGACTCCATTTCTTTTTCGACGATCAGTGAGGCGATCTGTTTTTTTGTAGCCCGGCTTCGGGGTTGCAGACCAGCCTCCTGTGCCAGAGCCAGAAGCACTTTTTTCTTCAGGTTCAACAACTGCTGCATCCTGTCATTCTGCCCGTGATGGGTTTGTGCAAAGGCTACGGCTACATTTTGCGTTCCGCCACCACCGGTCGAAATGCTCCTGTGAGCAGGCGCCACCATGCCCGGTGCACGCTCCGGAATACCTTCCGCAATTTCCTGCTTTTTCAAAGCTGGTCCGGCTCCAGAACCGCCAGTTCCTGCCGCTGCCGATTCCGACAACTCTTTGCCGCTGGCATGCAGGAGCACACGTCCGATGTCGAGCAAGGTGATCGTCCTTTCACCCGTATCGAGTACAGCGATACCGTCAGCAAAGTCACCCATCGTGCCCGAACTCAGAGAAACCGGGGCAGGTTCGATAACATGCTCCGGGATGCTCACCACTTCGCTGACCTCATCCACCA
>WFTM01000391.1 GCA_015485525.1 Candidatus Zhuqueibacterota bacterium
CTCACTCTGCAGATGATGCGCGCGTCGATGCACAGCTCTTTGACGAGTTGCGCCGTGTCCGCCTGCGCCTCGCCCGCGGACGGGATGTTCCGCCTTATGTGATCTTTCCGGATCGAACCCTGCGCGAAATGGCGACCTTTTTCCCGACTACAGACGCTGATTTTCGCAACATCGCCGGTGTCGGGGAAGTGAAAATGCAGACTTTCGTGCCGCATTTCCAGCGCGCCATAAAGGCCTACCTGGCCCGCCACCGCCGTGAGGCAGGTGAGCCACCGGCTGGCCCGATGTTCGACGAATAGACCTGCAGCCGTTTCGCCGCAGTTCTGCGCCTGTATTTTCGGCCCATCGTGTGTGGTACAGGCCGATACGCCAATTCGTGATTAAACCAGCAGTATCCACCCGAAACCGGTACATTTTGGAGATGATGGAGGAAATCTCGCGTGAAACGATTTACTTTTTTTCTGATCAGTTTGATTTTTTCAATACAGCCGGGTTTTGTCAGCAGTCATTTAGCAGCAGAGAAAGAAGAGAGTACCGTCAAAAAACAGTTGAAGAGCGGCTTGAACGTTACCCAGGTCAGCTACCGCAACTGGTCAGCCGGGGGAGAAGATGCCCTGTCCTGGACCGCGCGTGTCGATGGCCTGTTCGAGCAGACCCGCAACAAGTTTTTTCATCGCTGGCGTGTGGAGCTCGAGTTCGGCCAGGTTCGGCAGGACGATGAATCACCTCGGGTTTCGGCCAATAAAATTCACTTTGACTGCATGCTGGCGTGGAAAGTGGGCATTCTCGTCAATCCATTTTTATCGCTGCGCATGGATACGCAGATGACACGTGCATACGATTATGACAAGCAGCCCCGCGTTGCCAAAGCTGATTTTCTCGACCCGGTGATCCTGCAGCAAAGCGCGGGCATCGGTTTTAATCCGGTCAAGAGTACGAAAACTCGTTTTGGCGTCGGCCTGAAGGAAACGCGTACAGATGAATTTATCGTGTACAGCGATAACCCATCGACAGCCGGGGTTGAGAAACTGAAGGTCGAGACCGGCATTGATCACACCACCGAGATCAACAAAAAATTCAACGAAAATCTCACGTTGAAATCACGGCTGGAGCTGTTTACTTCTTTTGAAAATTTCAGTACGGTCGATGTGCGCTGGCAGAATGACCTGCAGGCCAGGGTTGCGCGCTACGTGGCTGTGAATATCCGCACCAATTATCTCTATGACAAGGATGTGACTACGAAAAGTCAGTTCATGAATGCTATCACCGTGGGGCTGACGTACGATTTTTTTGAATGATTCACAGGCGAAAATCCGCCGTATGAGCATGTTGTTTTACGAGGCAGAGCATGAAAATGAAAGCTGTGGGGCAGGGGGCTGTGCTTTTTTTGCTGGTTGTGCTGCAGGCCTGCACAGCCCCGGTGCGCAGGCCAGACAGGGGGCCGGTACCCGGCGATATACAGCCCCTGATCAGCGTCGGGCTGATGCAGAATCAGAATGTGATCCGTTTTATGGTCAGTGGCAGGTTCAGTATTTTTGATGCCAGCGGGAAATTCATTGCCCGCGGGCTGAAGGGCTATTCGTGGCAGGCTCAGGTATTGGAGCGCCGCGAAGCTGCTGTGGAATATCGGTTGCGCTATGCCACGGTGTCTTCTCCCGGAGAGGCGGAGAAAAAACTATACGAGCTTTCCCGTCTTGGCCTGCGCGCTGAAGTGCAGCCGCGGCGGCAGGAAAAAGTGAGCTTTGCCTCCAATCGGGGACAGGCGTACGATGTGGTGTTGTGGGAGATTTTTCCTTCGCAGAACGCAGCAGAAAAGCGCAGCCGCGAGCTGGCCCCGAGGGTGCACGTGCATGTTTTCGAGCGCGTGCTGAAGCCGGCGGGTGGTGCCATCCTGATTTCCAGCCAGGAGACACGAAAAACCTTCCGGGTGCCGGACGGAGCGCGCATCGTCACGGAGCGCTTTGCGCTTTTTGATGTCCCGGTCGGTGAGGGCTATCACTGGGAAAACAGGGAAGACCGTGTCTATCGCGGCAGTCTGGTTTTTCTGATCACCAGCAGCAAAAAGCTGACAGCCGTCAATCTCGTACCCCTGGAGGATTATATCCGCGGTGTCGTGCCTTCGGAAATGCGTTATGACTTTCCGCTGGAGGCACTCAAAGCCCAGGCAATCGCAGCACGCGGGCAGGTGCTCGCTCGTCTCGGGGAGAAGCATGCAGGAGATGGCTTTGACATTTGCGCCACTGTACACTGCCAGGTTTACAGCGGCTTGAGCCGGGAAACCGAGAGTACCAACCGGGCTGTCGATGAGACGGCTGCTCTGGTGATGCGTGTGAACGGCGAGCTGGCGGAGATGGCCTACAGCGGCAATTGTGGCGGGCACACGGAAAATAATGAGGCAGTCTGGAACGGCGCACCGAAATCTCACCTGCGCGGGCGTTTTGACGGCCGCGGGGCAGCAGACCTTATCGGAACGGCACTGCAGGACGATCCGCAGGTGCTGCGGCGCTGGGTGAACACCAGGCCAAAACTGTTTTGCAACACCATCGATCGTGACATTCCGGATGCGCTTGGGTACACACGCAAATATTTTCGCTGGCAACAGGCCGTGTCGCGCACAGAGCTCGAAAAGTACATTGAACAGGCCACAGGCGAGCGCATCGGCACGCTGTATGACCTCATACCCCTCGAGCGCGGTGTTTCCGGCCGTATCAGCTCATTGAAGATCGTTGGCAGTGCCGGCACAGTTATCGTTGAGCGCGAGCTGAACGTGCGCAAGGCCCTGAGCCCGACGACGCTGTACAGTGCCTGTATTGTTATCGACAAAGAAACGGGCGCAGATGGTATCCCGCAGCGCTTCATTTTTACCGGAGCAGGCTGGGGACATGGCGTTGGCATGTGTCAGACCGGGGCTGCCGTGATGGCGCTGGAAGGGTACACCAGCACGGAAATATTGCAGCACTACTATAGCGGAGTCGAGCTCAGCAGAGCCTACTGAGGCATTTTGGGAAAAAGTTTCTAGCCGTGGTATCCCAGGGGGCGATTCGCAGGCACGATGACTCAAGCACCCGGCTCTGTGAGCGACGTAGCCGAAGTGGCAACACTTCGGGCGCACGGAGGTGTCGAAACTCCTGCGAGTTCCGCTACCCAATGGTCGTTTACCGGACGGATACCAAATCTCCTTTGCCCGCAGGAATGAACAGTCCTGCCTGACCCGC
>WFTM01000392.1 GCA_015485525.1 Candidatus Zhuqueibacterota bacterium
GAAAAAGTTCCAAACCGGTAATGTGGGTGGCTTCAGGCCAGAACCTTGCGAAGGCTCTTAGCCTTGGCAAGGTTTCCTCTCATCATCCCGCGGGCGCGTACCGCGACATTTATGTCGCGCCTCTGCCATGCCTCTAAAGCATGCGGTACACTCGATCATCCGTACCTTGACATTCATGTCGCGTCTCCGCCATACTCAGGGTATCCAGTTAAGTCAGCTGACGGGGCCTGATGCGAATATCGCCATCTGTCATTCCGGCCAGGCGCAGCGCAGTGCCGGATTCTCATCTTTTGGGGCTCGTGCCAGAGTCTGGGAGATTCCGGTCTTCCGTTGCGCGGAAACCGGAATGACGGTTCTGATGCAGGCAGGTGCTGTTGTCACGCGGTCTGGTTGAAAAAATGCAACCCTGCTGAGTTAAGTGGATAACCAGAGTGCAGGCACGATAAATCGTGCACTACGAACGTTTTATCCTGACCCATGTATTGCGGGCTGAGTTTCGAGCGTACCGCGACATTTATGTCGCATCTCTGCCATGCCTCTAAAGCATGCTGAATCACGGGAGGTATCGCTCCGCAGGATATGAATGTCGCGGTACGTTTTGAGAAAGAGGCCAGTTTTTCCCGGATGACAGACTGGTGAATTTGGAAAAAAATGCTTTCGCTTTGAACGGTTTTCACGGCTGTGTGTCTTTTCAGGCTGCGGAATACGCTATCCCATCTCTATCACCCTCGCCGGACCACACAACCGGAAGGCGAGCCGAGTCATGAACATCTCATACAAAAATTTAATCGGGAGAACTGTATGTACAGCAAAAAGATGACCTTCTTCGGTCTGCTGATCGCGCTTTTGATCACTGCCGCATCAGCGCATGCGCAGAAATTACCATTGAAAACCTCGTCGGAGCAGGCCCGGGCAGCGCTGCAGAAGGCTTTGCAGCTCATCGACACAGAACAGAACGATAAGGCACTGGCAGAGCTCGACAAAGCTCTTGCTGCGGACCCTGACTTTGCCATGGCCCTGGCTGTGAAAGCCATGCTTTCCGGCCGCAGTGGAAATGAACTGCTGGAAAAGGCCCTGGCTGTGAGCGAAGGCGTGGAAAAGGAGTTTATCACCGCCCTTTCGCTTGCCTCGAAACGCAAGGCAGAGGAAGCTGTCGAAAAATTGCAGGCGTTGCACAAAAAACTCCCCGATGAACCGCTGGTGCTCATGCGACTCGGCGCTTTGCAATTGCAGCGTGGCGAATACAGTGCTGCGGCTGCTACTTTCGAGGCCGCCAATAAACTGACCGGCGGGACACCGTTGGGCCGGTCGCAGTATTGGCTGAGCAAGGGCAATGAAAGCCTGTTCAACGACAAGTATGCCGAAGCGCGTTCTTATTATCAGAAAATCGTCGATGCAGGCGACCGGGATGCAACGCCGTTTATACCCTTCTTCGGCCAGGTTTATGCGCACGTCTATGAGTCTGCGCCCGAAAAGGCCATCGCCGTTATCGATGAATACATGGCGCGCTATAACCGCAACGGCGCAGCCCAGGGTTACCCCCCGACCTGGATTTGGAATATGCGCGCGCGCATCAACCTCGAATTCGGGAATGCCGAAGAAGCTCTGCGCAACTATGAGACCGGCTACAAATCCGTACCGCCAAGTCAGCTCGATTCCCTGCAAAAGGAAATCTGGCTCGGACGCAAGCACCACGGTGTGGCCCGCTCGCTGGCAAAGATGGGACAGACAGAGCGCGCCTGGCAGATAGCGGAGAAGATGCGTGCGCAGCTCGAGGCAGCCGGAGAGCAGGGCCAGCGCTTCATGCCCGCCTATCATTATCTTGCAGGTTATATCAAACTCGAAGCCGGTGAGCTCGACGCTGCGATCGAACACCTCAAGCAGGCAAACCAGCGCGATGCCTTCATTCTGCTGTTGCTCGCCCGCGCTTACGACCGCAATGGAGACAAGGAAAATGCACTGGCTGCATACCAGAACATTCTCAAAGTCCGGGCAAATAATGTCGTGCGCGCCCTGGCTTACCCCGAGGCGAAGAAAATGGTTGCCCAGCTGACCAGCAAATAGTCTTCTCGCTGATGAAGCCCGGGGCAGCAGAGCCTTGTGCCACGGGCCGGAAGTCACAATGCCGGGTGATTTGCAGGCATTGCTTTGCGATTATCTGCAAAGCTTACAGAAGCGAAGTGTGCCTGTGACCGTGAGGTGTTTTGCAGGCAACAGCTCTACTTTTCATTTCGGACAGGTTCCGGTTTTCCGGGGTCTGTCCGTTGTTATATCGGACAATAACACCATGGAGTTCTCGATGGCCAGGCGTATGATGAAATCCTACCAGATGATCCCCGAACGCTTCAAAGAGAAATACTTCAAATTTTATGAGGAGCTTTATCACGAGGAGCGCAGCGTCCTCGATATCAAGACCAAGGAGCTGGTTTCCATCGCTGCTTCTCTTGCGGCCGGCTGTAAAGGGTGTTTTAAAGGCCATGTCATCAAAGCCATCCGAAACGGGGCAACGCGTGAAGAGATCGGTGAGTCGATTGCGATCGCCATGGGTATCCAGGCAGCCGCAATCGTGGATCAGACAGATATCGCTTTTGAAGAATATGAGATCGTGCGTAAAATCTGGGAAAATGCTGCTGATGGTGCGGCAGAAATAGACGAAGATGAAGATGTCACTCCCTGAAAGCGGCCCCGCTTGCCGGTGCCAGGCTATGCTCATCGCCCGGTCACGCAATGAACAGGTCTGACATGTCACGCGCCGCGTTATTTTTTGCCTTTGCTCCCTTTTTCCTGCTTTTTTTTCTCGGGCAGAGTGATGTGCAGATCATTTCACCGATTCTGAGTGAGATCAGGTTATCTTTTGACGTCACTGTCGCCCAGGCTGGCAGCGCGGTTTCGATCTATTCCCTTGTGGCAGCGCTGTGGGCACTCGTGGTCGGGCCATTGTCCGACCACTGGGGGCGCCGGATTTTTCTGCAAGCTGCGGCTCTTGTTCTCGCTCTCTCAGCAATATTTGCCTGGCTTGCTGATGCCTTCGCAGTTTTCCTGCTGTCCCGTTTGCTCGCCGGCATAGCCGGAGCGACGATTTCTGTTTGTACAGTCGCCTGGCTTGCTGATGAGGTCGCGTTTGAAAGGCGCGGTCGTGCTATGGGTGTTCTGGGAGCTGTAAATGTGCTCGCTGCCGTGGTGGTGGCGCCGCTGGCAGCCTTTGTCTCGGCAACACATTTCGGCTGGCGCAGCATCTACTTCATAATCAGCCTTGCCGCTGTACTCAGCTTTGTACTTGCACTCAAAAGGCCGGTGCCAGCGCAAAAACGCTCACAGGCAGCGACCTGGCATTTTTCGCCAGCGCTGGCTCAGACCCTGAGCCGTTATGCGACCTTTCTCACCGTATCAACGCCGTTGCGCGGGCTGATTCTGGCGTTGCTGATTTCTTCCAGCGTCACCAGCGTGGTCACTTATCTCGGCATCTGGCTGAGTTCCGGCCTGTCCTTTTCTAATCAGCAGATTGCTGAAGCCTTTTTTGTGCTTGGACTCACATCTCTGGCCGGCGCTGTTGCCGGCGGCTGGCTGTCAGATCGCGCCGGCAAAAAGTTCGTCATCATCCTGACCGGGAGCCTGCTCGGCATCGTGCTTTTCTCTGCACGCGCTGTCTCCGGCCTGCAACACGCGCTTTTTTTTGTGGCTGCGGGAGGCCTCCTCTTCGGCATGCGTGAGGGCGCCTATCAGGCACTCGTGACAGAGCTGGTTGCACCTGAGCAGCGCGGCGCGTATATCGCACTCAAAAGCACTGCGGCCAAGATCGGCATCGCTGTCTCTGTTGCTCTCTGCGGCCTGATGTACGGACGCTGGGGATTCCCGGCCGTAGCAGCGTATGCCGCACTATGCTCGCTGCTGAGCGCGGTACTGGCCGTGGGCCTTGTCGTGTTCAGGCCAGCGACCAGCGACAGCCCGCTGCACTGAACCGATTGTATCGTACGATAATGGAAAACACCGGATTGCTAAACTGGACCTTTCATGAAAAAATGGCTTAAGCGCGTGCTGATCGCTCTCCTGTTGCTCTATTTGTGTTTTATTCTTGTTGTTATTCCGGCTGGTTTGTCCTGGCTGATCACACACATCCCCAAACCTCCTGCCAGGCCTTCTGTTACATACACCCGGATCGATCTCAACACAGTTCCATTCACGCGCGTGCAGTTCCCGAGCCGGAACAGCTTCAAAGACAGCACCCGGATTATTCTGCGCGGTGAATACCTGCCACGGGACAACGCCACGGCGCTGGTTATCTTTGCGCATGGTCTGTTCCGTTCCCGGGAGGAAGTGCGCGAGCGCGCTGCATTGCTGTGGCAACGAGGCTATGCCGGGTTTATTTTCGACTTCCGCAGCCATGGCAAAAGCGATCGCGGTATGACTTCTGCCGGTTATCTGGAACAGCTCGATGTACTCGCCGCAATCGATTTCGTGCGCGATTCCCTCGGCTATTCCGGCAAAATTTGTAATTTTGGTGTTTCCATGGGAGGGGCTGCAACGCTTTTGGCCATGCCCCGGTCACAAGACATAGCTGCTCTGGTCATCGACAGCAGCTTTCGCAGTTTCAGTCACACGGTGCGACGACATCTCAAACTGCTGCGCGGGAACTCCGCGTTGGGATTTTTTATCCCCCAGTTTCCGGTAGCGGAATTGATCATCATGGCCACTGAATGGCGTGTGGGCTTTTCTGCTGAGCATGATTTTGATCTCGTCCGTGCCATCACATCAGCACCACCGCGCCCGACTCTGTTTATCGCCGGTGGCGAGGACAGACGGATGCCTGTTGAGGTGGTGCGCGAGCTGTACAACGCTGAAGCTGATCCGCGCAGGCGTTTTTTTGTGGTTGAGAATGCCAGACACGGTGCAGCTTTCCGCACCCAACCCGAGCGCTATATCGATGAAATGGCATCATTCCTCGATGCCGTAGTCGGGCAGGAGGCGGAAGCATCCCGATGACCTTCAGACCTGCGCTGCTTTACCGATTGTGCAGGTTATTGCGGCCTGGCCGCACCATAAACCTACTGCGTAGCTCACCCTGAGAAGTGATGACTCATCAAACTCATACCAAACGGAGGCAATATGCTTAAAAGAGTGCGTACGGGAATGATTCTGCTCATTGCCCTGGTTTCTGGACTGCACGCCCAGGAACGTATTGACTGGCAGACTGTGGAGAAAATCCGGGAAGAAGGCTTGAACAATTCTCAGGTTATGAAAACCCTGTTTTACCTCACAGATGTACACGGCCCGCGCCTGACCGGTTCGCCGGGGTTGAAGGCGGCGAGTGAGTGGAGCCGTGATAAGCTGCAGGAGTGGGGACTTACCGGTGCCCGACTCGAGCCCTGGGGAACATTTGGCAGGGGATGGGAGCTGGACAAACTTTCCGTGGAGATGACGGCTCCGGTTTACATGCCCGTTATCGCCTATGCAAAAGCCTGGTCGCCGGGAACGGGTGGCATCGTTGAAGGCAAAGCCGTACTTTTTAATGTTTCCAGCGAGGATGATTTCGAGGCGTACCGCGGTACCCTCAAGGATGCCATCGTTCTGGTCAGGCCGCCTTCAAAACCGTCGATTAACTTCGAGGCTGAGGCGAAACGACATGACGAAGAAAGTCTGGAAGAGCTCGCCACCCTGTCTCTCGACGAACCCAACCGCGGCCCTGATGCTGCACGGCGCGAGCGCTGGAAAAAATACCGCGAACGCATGCGGCTGCTGCGCAAGGTCAACAGTTTTCTCATCGATGAGGGTGCACGGGTGATTCTCGAACCCAGCATGTGGAAAAACGGAATCGTGCGCCTCGGCGGGGTATCCCGTACCGCGCGCAAACTCGATTCGCCGGAAACTGTGCCACAGCTCGTCGTCGCCTCTGAGCACTATAACCGCATGGCACGGTTGCTCGAAAATGATGTGCCCGTCTCGCTCCGGATCGATGTGCGCAGCACATTTTTTACAGAAGATACCCTGGGTTATAACGTCATCGCTGAGATACCCGGCACAGACAGGAAACTGAAAAAACAGGTCGTCATGCTCGGCGCTCACATCGATTCATGGCACGCAGGTACCGGCGCAACAGATAATGCAGCAGGCACAGCCGTGATGATGGAAGCCGTGCGTATTCTCAAAGCCATCGGTGCCAAACCGAAGCGGACGATCCGTATCGCCCTGTGGTCCGGCGAGGAGCAGGGGCTGCTCGGTTCACGTGCGTACGTGAAGAAACATTTCGGTGACCGAAATACCATGCAGCTCACAGATGAGCACAAAAATTTCGCCGGATATTTTAATCTGGATAATGGCGGCGGTCGCATACGCGGGATCTATCTGCAGAAAAATTTTGCAGTGCGGCCGATCTTTGAAGCCTTCCTCAAGCCTTTCCATGATCTCGGGGCAGAAACCATCAGCATGGATAATACCGGTGGCACGGATCACCTCTCTTTTGATGCGATCGGCTTGCCCGGGTTTCAGTTTATCCAGGACCCAATGGAGTATTTTTCGCGCACGCACCATTCAAACCTGGATACCTATGATCACGTGCTTGAAAGTGATCTGAAGCAGGCGGCAACGATCATCGCTTCTTTCGTCTGGCATACAGCCACGCGTCCGGAAAAATTGCCGCGCAAGCCATTGCCAAAACCCAGGGAGACTGATGCAGCAACTCATTGATGAGCTTCCCTCACTGTACGAAAAGAATTCCGGGTACACACGGCATGAGCAGCCTTGTGACGCTTGCTAATCTTCACAAGGCTGCTGGCCGTAGCTGTACCGCGACATTCCTGTCATGGTATGATGGAAGCCCGCGACATTCATGTCGCGCGAAAGGATATATATCGTTATACAGGCTGCTTAAGGGTGGATGGCAGTTAAGCGACATTTCGTTGTTCAGGCTGCTTTTGAGAATGTGGCTGAGACGCGACATAAATGTCGCGAAGTAAGATACTTTTCCTTATACAGGCTTCTTAAGGGGGGAATGGCAGCGACGCGATATTCCGTTGTTCTGGCTGCTTTTGCTGAGGTGGCAGAGACGCGACATAAATGTCGCGGTACGCGGTACGGACTTTCCGCAAATCCCTACTTTGCGCCTGCCGACATGACGTAGATTTGCAGCCAGCGTAAATTTTCCTGTATCGCCTGCAGGATATGCTCCGGCTTGATGAAGGAAAAGCCGGGTTCGCGAAAAGTCAGCAGGCGGGTTGGGATGCCATTTCCAGCTACTGCCTGTTGCAGGAGCTTGACCGAGGCAAAGGAGATATAGGGGTCTGTCTCATTGTGGATAAACAGGGTGGGTGTTCTGATTTTATCCGCGATTTCTATCGGGGAATTACGGCGATATTTTTTTCGTGCCTTCCAGGGGTCTCCCCCCATAAAAGATGCGATCTGCAGCGGCGCCGATGCCCACCAGGTGACGGGGTCCACCGGCGCGGTGTCGATGATCGCTGCCTGGAAACGATCGCTTTTGGCGATGATGTAGGCCGCCAGATAGCCTCCGGCACCGAAGCCGGCAAGGGCCAGCTTTTGCTTGCCGGCAAGACCCTTTTTTACGAGAATATCAACTCCCGACAGAACATCATCCATGGGCATGGACGCCAGCCGGCCACGTGCTTTGCGTTTAAAATTTTCACCATACCCGCCGCTGCTGTGAAAATTAGGCATGAAAACCACATACCCGCGCGCTGCATAAATCCACGGCAGGTAGCGGTCCACGGCCCAGAATGCGCTTGGACTGACGCTGCGAAAGGAAGAGACCACGTTGTATCCCGGGCCGCCGTGCAGATAGGTCAGCAGGGGCCACGGATGGTCGTTGCTGAAGTCCGGCGGCAGGGCCAGCAGGCCTTCGATGGTATCTCCGTGCGTGTTTTTCCAGTGTATCTGACGCATGGTTCCGAGAGCAACGGAGTCAAGAATCGTATTGATATCGGTCACTTGCACTGGTGCAAAGGCCGCGACCGGCGAGCGGAAGACTTCCCAGGGCCGGGCAGGGTGCGAGAGCAGAAAGGCCATCTCTGTCTTGTTGCGATTAAAACTCAGGGCAGCAATGGCAGCGCCATCCTTCCCCAGGCGGCGTACCTCGCCGTCATCGATGTTCAATGCATGCAAAGCCACAGAGGTGCCACGCGTCATGGTGAAAAAAATGGTTTTGCCCTCAAAATCCCAGACGAGATTCCACGGTCCTTCAAAAACACCGCCTGCATCCGGAAATTTGGCAAAGGTTCGAACCTGTCCACCATGCGGTGAGACCACTGCGATCGATCGGTTCGCATAGGCTGCGGTCTCGCCATGGGAGGTGACAAAGGCGATGTACCTGCCATCCGGAGACCATGCCGGGCGATAATCCGCACCCGGGCGCTCGATGAGTTTTTTAAGTTTCTTTGATGTGCAGGAGAAAATGGAGATATCGGTGTCAGCGGCTGTGTGATCATTCTCATTCGGGCGCGTCGCGATCACCAGCCTGCGGCTGTCCGGCGCCCAGTCCAGACCCGTAATGGTCACGTCATGGAAAGTCATCTGTTCGGTTGTGCCGCTGGCAATATCGTGCAGAAAGAGCTGGCGATAGAAAGAAAAATTCCGGTTCCTCGCCGGGCGCTGTCCTTTACCAGGCGCCGTTGCGATCAGCGCAATACTTTTTCCGTCCGGCGACCAGCGGAAATCATGAACGCCCCAGGCGAGAGACGTAAGTTGCTGCTGCTCTCTGCCATCGGGCAACATGCGCCAGAGCTGAAAACTGCCGTTCATGTTTGAAATAAATGCGATAGCTTTCCCATCCGGCGACCAGCGGGGATATGTGCCCGGGGCAAGAAAAACAGGCTCTTCTTTCTGGTGTGTGGTTTTCCAGATTCCGGCCTTGTAATACCCTGAGAGTTCAGGCTCGTACTGCACAAACAGAATTTCTTTGCCGTCCGGGGACATACTGGTCCAGGTCAGTGCTTTGAGCTGTAACAGATGGTCGGGATGCAATCTGTTTTGTTGCGCACCGAGAGGCAGGCACGCTATGAGCAGAGCGATGGTTGCAAGAGCATTTGTGTAAAGAAAACGTGGATTCATCGGCCGTCAATAAGTTGGTCACGGTCTGTTTTTTTATTCTGAAAATCAAGGGGCTGGAAGCAGGCAGTCTGAAAGTTTTTCCGCTCGCCTTACTGTCAGGCTGTGTCGCGAGAAGTATAATGATGGCTCCAGTGCATCATTCGACACACAGGCAGGCTGTATGACAAAAAAATCACTTTATCCCGAAAATCCCGCGCCCAGTGCATAAACTCGCACATTGATTGAGTCAGTATTTCTCAAGACAAACGCTGTGGGTAAGTGTTGCAACAGACTGGAAGAAATGACGGAAAGAAAGCAAATGGCAGGAGGCTTTAGTCTGTTGCCTGCGGGATGCCGATATCTTTGGGGGAAATGCGGAAAATGTACAGATCAGCGATGGCCTTGACGCGGGCAAAATATTCGCGCACCCGTGTTCGCCACGACAGCATCCAGGGCACCTCTCGCGATGCATAGGCTCTGGCGTCGATGTCATAATTGGCGCAGATGAACAGGGCCCGGTAAACATGAAAGCGGTCGGAAATGATCGTCAGCGAATCGTAGGCATAGACATATTTCGCGCGTAAAACTGAATCAAGCGTCCGTTTGCCCTTGCTGTCAAGCGTCAACGCTGTGGCCGGTACGCCGCGTTTGATGATGGCTTTTTTCATCATTTCCGGCTCGTTATAATAACGGGAATCCGAACCACCGCTCAGGATGAGATGGCGCAGTTTTCCTGAGTGAAACAGATTCGCCGCAGCCTCGATTCTGTTTTTAAAATGCGGGTTGGGCGAACCATTCGGGTAGCTCCGGGATGTGCCGAGCACCAGCCCGACCCGGGCATCGGGTAGCCTGGCGATGCTCTCAAAATCGTGCACTCCTGTATGGGTCTCCCAGATGATCAGCGCGTTGCAGACGAGAAGCACAGCCGATGCTGCCAGCACGATAAGTGCTGTTCGGCGAAATAATGTTCGATAGTGCATGGGTTCAGGTCGTTCGGTCATGGATGTTTGCCAGTTGTTGGCCGGAAAGGGCGCTCGACGGCTGGAAAACGTGCCCTGATATGGCAGGTCGTCAACCTGCAAATTTAGTTTAGCCTGTTATCCTTTTTTCCAGTGCATCCGGCGATACTTTGCAGGGGAAACGTGTCAGACACTTTTTCTTGTATGCTCTGTTTCTTCAGACAGTCGTTTTTCCAAGCTCTTTGCTGGTGATGATTTCAGCTCCGGCCTCGCGCATTTCCGCAATAGCTTTTGTACTGTCGTCAGGGGAGAGGTTGACACCACGGCAGCCATCTTCGATCAGGCGAACGGAAAAACCTTCGGCAAGGGCATCAAGAACCGTGAATTTGACGCAATAATCCGTTGCCAGGCCGAGCACATATACCGTGTCAACCCCCTGGTCCCGCAGGTATTCGCCCAGACCGGTCGATTTGCGGTGTGCGTTGTCGTATAGAGCGCTGTAACTATCGATCCCGGGATCGGTTCCCTTGAAGAAAATTTTGCTGATATGCGCAGTCTCAAGGCCGGCGACAAATTCTGCGCCATGGCTGTTCTGCACGCAATGCACAGGCCAGAGAATCTGCTGCAGCCCGTTGAGTTCGATGATGTCGCCGGGCTTTTTCCCGGGATGGTTGGCTGCAAAACTGCCATGGTTTGCAGGATGCCAGTCGCGGGTTGCCACGACGAGTTCAAAGTGGGGTTGTACGCTGTTGGCAACAGGGATGACCTTGTCGCCGTCCTTAACCGGCAGCGCGCCACCGGGAACAAAATCGTTCTGCAGATCGACGAGAATCAGTGCATCCATGGTAGGGCCTCCTATATTTCAAAGTTCAATCCATTCCTGATCAGCAGGTTGTATTTTTCTTCGTCAAAACGATACAGGCGTGCTGCCCTGTGGGCAACATCCTGTTGTCTCTCGTTCAGGTCGATGAGCAGATCCATTCCGAGTATTTTCTTGCGGAAATTGCGTTTGTCGAGCGGTTTTTCCAGGATGATTTCATAGAGCCGCTGGAGTTGCGACAGAGTGAATTTCTGCGGCAGCAGTTCGAATCCGATCGGCTGGTAGCGAACCTTTCCTTTCAGGCGTTGCAGCGCCATGCGGATGATCTCATCGTGATCAAAAGCCAGTTCGGGGAGGGCATTGACGGAAAACCAGCGTGCTTCGCTGGCGTCAGACGCGCCCTGAATTTCATGCTCGGACAGATTGACCAGACCGTAATAACAGACGGAGATGGTGTGCCCGCGCGGATCGCGGCCCGGATCGCCAAAGGTGTACAACTGCTCGATGAAAATATCAGACAACCCGGTTTCCTCTGCCAGCTCACGCCGCGCAGCACATTCCAGTGGTTCATTTTCTTCGATAAAGCCACCGGGAAGTGCCCAGCTCCCTGCAAAAGGAGCGAACCGGCGCTTGATCAGAAGAACTTTCAAACAGTCGTCGTCTAATCCGAAGACAACAGTATCGACCGTCACAGCCGGCCGCGGGTATTCATAGACTGATAAATTCATAGTTCAGACAGTTATGGTTTTTCTATCCTCATATCAGCAAGGATGGCTACGTTTGGCTGCTGAGTTTGAGCCGCAAAGGACGTGATGAAAACAGATGAAATACAAGCAGTCGATTTTGCCACAACCCGGGTTGGCCGAGTGAACAGGTATCCTGTTCGTCCCCAGGGAAAAGAGCATGAAAAGTGCCGACATCAGGTTTCCCCGGCTTCGCTTTTTTGGCTGAATTCCCGGTTCAGACTCTCGAGTTCGCGCTCAAAGCCTCCGGAAAGAATCGGGAAGCGGCACCACGTTTTGGGGTCGAGATTTTCATCGTCAAGATGGAATGAGGGCGCATAGCGCTCACGCTTCCACTGATTTCGTGACCAGAGTCTGAAAAAACGATCGACCCAGTGCACAAGCTGGCTTTCACTGTAGCTGGTGAATTCGTGCCGGATAATGCGGAACACCTCTGCTGGCATGCGCTTGTCGCGGATCGCCAGGCGTTCGATACGATCGAGAACGTCGTAGGGCATCAGATCAGATTCATCGGTCTGGCCGCTGTCTTGCGGTCTTAGTTCAGCCGTCGGCTGCTGCGCATTGATGGCCGACAGTGCTGGAATCGGTGAAAGGCCGACCGGGCCGTGTTTCTCAAGCCAGCGCAGCCACTGGCGCAGGTACTGTTTGTCTATTCCGGCTATCGGGCTGAGCCCGCCGCTGGTATCGCCGTCCATGGTGGCGTAACCCACCGCTGCCTCGGAGCGGTTGCTGGTGGAGAGAAGCAATGCGCCTTTGATATTGGCCAGCAGCCACACGCCGGGCGCCCGGACGCGCGCCTGGATGTTTTGCAGTGCGATATCATCCTGTTCCCAGGTCAGTTCGCGCCGGAGCGCCTGTTTGCCCAGGTCGAGATAGGCATCGACGATTGCGTCGATCTGCAGGGTATGGAATTCCGCGCCCAGAGCCGCGGCGATCTGATCGGCGGCGGCTCGTGTGGTTTCGCTGTTATGGCGCGTGGCCTGATAGACGCAGGTGAGCAGAGCGTGCTTGAGCGTCGCGGCATCGTCGTACTTCTGCAGCGCTGCCGGCAGTTTTTCTCTGAAAGCGGGAAAACCGAGTTCTTGCACCGCCAGGTCGGCCATGAGCATGACCAGGCAGGCGACAGCCGCCGAATCTGCGCCGCCGCTCAGGGAAACCACGAAACCGTTCGAGTGGCTTTTGCGCATGTAGTCGAAGAGTCCGAGGGCAACTGCGCGGGTAAATTCTTCCGCTTTGAGCGATGGGCTCTGCTCCCAGTCCGGCTCGTCCAGTTGTACGCTGGTTTTTTCCCGTTCAGGGTAGGAGAAAGGCCGGCGGATGCAGCTCATGCTTTCACCGTTCATTTCCGGCCGGAAGCTGGCGATTCGTGCCTGGGCCATACGTGTCAGCGAAATATCCACCGTGGCGCTGGTGATGACGAAGTCGCGAAAAGAAAAACGCGGGCCGATCGCTGCCATGCTGCCGTTGGAGGCGATCAGAGCGCCGCCGTCATAGATCGCACGCCCGGCTTCATTGCCCAGCGGGTTGGCATAGACATACGTGACATTGAATGCCCGTGAGCCTTCGAGAACATAACGCCGGCGCACGTCGCGTTTGCCGAAGGCAAAGTGGCTGGCACTCGGATTGAGAATCACATCCACGCTGTGGGAAGACAGTTTGACGCCGGGCCTTGTACCAACCCAGGCGTCTTCACAGATTTCGAAACCGATACGCACTCCGCCGATATCGTAAAAAATATCTCCGATCGGATAGTGCTTGTCACCCCAGTGCAACTCATCGCGCAGGTTCTCCGGCCAGGGCTTGAACCAGCGGTGTTCATAGTGGATGCCATCGCCAGGCAGAAAGCGCTTGGCCGTAAAACCGGCGATTTCTCCATCAACGAGCAGGCAGGCCGTGTTGAAAATGCTGTTATGGTGCAGTACCGGAATGCCGACGGACAGGATCATCCCTGTGCTGTGCGGTATGAGCTCGAAGAGAATCTCACGTGCGGTATCGAGCACGCCTGCAGATAAAAAAGCATCCTCACAGCCATAGCCGGTAATACACATCTCCGGCAGGCAGAGTATGGTCACGCCCTGTGCGCGCGCCTCTTCGATAGCATCGATGATGTTGCGCTTGTTGTGCTCCCAGTCAAGGGGCGTCTGGTTGAGAACTGCGGCACCGAAAGTTATCAGTTTCATACTTTGTACCTGAGCTGTTGTTTGCCACATGCGATCTGCGTGGCCAATCTCATCCCCGGCTTAGGGTGGAGCGCACGTTGCAGACTGTTCTTTGCGCCGATACACCGGCCTGCCGATATATCCGTACTAATTGTGATTATTAAATCCCCGTGCCTGCAGCACGATTCGTGTTTTGAGATCGTAGAGCGTTTTTTCCAACCCGACCGGATACTCGTGGGGATTGACGAAACGCTTGATTCCGGTGTGGAAGCCTGCGAGCTCCTGATCGACACGCTGCCGAACCGAGTGAATATCCGGAACATCGCACACCAACTCTCCGCCACGGAAAATCGGGATCAGCATGTCCTCATGCGCTGTTTCAGCAGGGATGCGCTTTCTGCGCGTGATATCTTTGGGATCGACGATCAGCCAGTCTCCGTCCGGGATAGCTTCAGCCTCGTTGAAAATGGCGTCGCCGATAAATTCTGAACCGTTTCGGAACCGGCGCACCTGCTGCAGACCGGGATTAGATATCTTCATCGTCTGCTCGGAGAGTTTGATTTTATATTGCCAGCTTTCTCCAGGATTGCGCAGGGCGGTCAGCTTGTACACCCCTCCCAGAGCTGGCTGGTCGTAGGCCGTAGCCAGTTTGGTGCCGACCCCCCATACAGAGATCGCCGCACCCTGGTCTTTCAGACTGTTGATGATATTTTCGTCGAGATCATTGCTGGCTATGATGATGGCATCCCGGAAACCGGCCTCATCCAGCATGGCTCTGGCTTTGATGCTGAGATAAGCGAGATCGCCGGAATCCAGACGAATGCCGACCATTTTGTGCCCGTTCTCGCGCAGCCATTTGCCCATTTCAATGGCGTGTCTGACGCCCTGCAGCGTGTCATAGGTGTCCACAAGAAAAACGCAATTGTTGGGCATGGCCCGGGCATATTCTCTGAATGCTTCTATTTCTGTATCAAAAGCCATGACCCAACTGTGCGCATGCGTGCCCCGAACGGGAATATCGTAGAGTTTGCCTGCAAGCACGTTCGAAGTTGCCGCACAGCCGCCGATGTAGGCAGCCCGACTCGCGGAGATGCCGCCATCAGCACCATGGGCACGCCGCAGCCCGAACTCCAGCACCGGGTCTCCGTTGGCTGCCATGCAGATGCGTGCCGCTTTCGTGGCAATCAGACTTTGAAAATTGACCGCGTTCAATAACGGCGTTTCGAGCAGTTGGCAGAGAATGATCGGGCCGCGCACGCGAATCATCGGCTCATACGGGAAAACGACCGAACCCTCGGGCATCGCATCGATATCACAGGTGAAGCGCATCTGTTGCAGATAGTCGAGGAAACTTTTTTCAAACAGGGGAGAACCATCGTTACCGTTGAGGCTGGCGAGGTAGGAAATATCACTTTCGGAAAAATGAAAGCGGGTGAGAAATTCGATAACCCGTTCCAGGCCGCAGGCAATAGTAAAACCACTTTTGAACGGATTCTCGCGAAAAAACAGACTGAATACCGCTTCCTGGTCGATCTTTCCCGCTTTCCAGAAAGCGTAGGCCATGGTCAGCTGATAGAAGTCTGTCAGTAATGCTAAGGAATCGCCGTAGAGCCGGCGCAGTGTTTCCATTGTCATGCTCCTGATAAAATTCGTGTACAATGTACACTAAGCGCCGCTCGCATGCAAGCTTTATTTTATGCCGATGCATCGAGGTATTTTTCGAAATAACAGGCCGTAAAGATTGTTTTCGGGGAGTTTTAAA
>WFTM01000393.1 GCA_015485525.1 Candidatus Zhuqueibacterota bacterium
AGGTCGCGCAATTCGCTGGCATCTACCCACAGCTCCAGCGCGACAAATTCGCCACGCGCCAGATGTGTCATGCGCTCAATGCTGACACGGAAATTGGCCAGGGTGTTGGTTATCGCTTTGAGAATACCGACTTTGTCACGGCCGATCAGGGTAAAAACCTGTAGTTTTTTATCGACCACACGCTCTGCCTGATCCGGTGTGATGATCTCGGTACTGACATCGTAAGAGAATTTTTTGATGCGTTTGCACAAACGGCTGCGCGCGTCCGCGATATCGTCATCCGGCGCAACGGTTTCAGCGATGATGGTGAGAATGCTCAGGCCATACAGGGAGTTCTGTTCCACCGCGATGATATTCAGACCTGAATCCGTGATCGCCCCGGTGACGTCGGCGATCATGTAGGGTGCATATTTTGCTTGAGCAGTGATGATGAGGTAAGGGATTTCTTTTTTCATGGCTTTTTCGCTCTCGGCTGCCGTGATGCATCGACTTCAATTCAGAAAAGAATCCTGCGGTTCTTCCTGCCTTGAAAAAGAAAATGAAACGTAAAATATACGATGGCAAACAGCAAAAAACAACCCGTTATGCTAGTCTTCGGCAAAACTTTGTTTTTGCGGCAAACTTTTTTCCGACTCGCCGCAGTACTGCAAAACCACGGCATACGCGAATTACGGTTTGCGGTGTTTCAGAAGATAATGCCTCGGAAACGCGGTATCCTGCCCTGAAAACATACATCGGGGCGAGAATATTCAACCATGTTTTGGATCGCAGAAAACAATGTGTAGCGGACAGAAGCTAAGAGGGAATTTCTGTACTGCATACCCGCCTACAGGCATACAGCTCAGAGAGCCCATGCCTGTCAGCGAGAAAGCCCGGTGAACGAGATCGAAAATTCTTACTCTTGAGGGTGGGATTCGACTTCAGGTAGTTCTGTGCTGTTCTGCCTTTGGGCACGATAACCGCGGATGATGAGATAAAGTCCGATGGCGATAAAAACTACAGGCATGATGAAATCATCGAGATCGAGCTGCTCGCTGATGACGACCAGGCAGATAACAGCAAAAATGGCGGAAACGAACAGCGCCCAGGCTGCTGGCTGGCCTGTGGCCACGCGGGCAAAATAGACTGCGGCAAATGTCAGACTGAAACCACCCATGAGAACAACAGGCACCCAGTCGTCATCAAACCACCAGCCGATGTCGAGAAAAGCAGCCGTGCCGACTGTCAACAAAATGCCGCCGGGAATAATCGCCCACCAGTTTTTCTCATGATTGCTGGCATAGGCTGCGAGAAAAAGCACTCCAGGCGTCCAGAGAAAAACCGGCCCAATGTAATCGCTGTCGAGGATATCCAGCTCCACCAGTACAAATAAAGCAGCGAAAAACAGCAACACAGCACCAGTAAAAATCCGGCTCTTTCGTTTCTCCCTCAGCCCGGAATAGAGGAAAGCCAGCCCGGCAACAGCAAGCGCCCCTGATACAAGAAACGCTTCGCGTATCTGGAACAGGTTCAGATTATCCCCCAGCAGAGCGAGGCCAAGGAAAATCAAAACCAGTCCAACTATCGTGCGTGTATGCAGATGTGCCATGCGCACCTCCTCCCTGTCAAGATGATCCAGTAAATTTTATTGCATGAGAATATTGCAGAAACATCCGGCATAGACGGCATCATCGTACAGAAGGTTTCAAACTTACCGCGCTGGGCACTTTTCTTCCGGGTTTTACAAAGTGATGTGCAAGGTAAATAACGGGAAGATTTTAAAAAGAGCGGCAGCTGGAGAAGGACAGAAGGAAGCTGAAGCGATACGATTTTTCAGGTTAAAACGTGTAGCCGAGGTCCATGGAAAACAGAGAGTTCCGAGAATCACCGTTGGCAACATCGATACTGATCTCGTTATCATGGTTGGCGAGTACGTTGAACTCGAGATTGGAGGTAATCTGCCAGGAAAAAAGCAGCATGATGGAGTTGATACGGCGATTGGTATTGAAGAGCTGGCCGGCAAAAGCATCGGCATTGGTGTTTGGGTAGGTGCGTACCTGATAGTTATCGGTCAGGTTGAGCATAAAGGCGCCGAGGCGAAAAAGTTCGAGAGAGACGCTGACACCATGTGAAAAGTAATCTTCATAACCGAGATACACGTCATCGGTGGTCGGGTCTGTTGCCGAAAGGTTGGTCTGCACGAGGTCCTTTTTGAAAACCCGCCAGACGAAGAGATAGCCAAGCCCGATCTGCCAGTCGTCATAGACGGTAATCAGAAAACGGGGATTGGTGGCAATGTGAACGAAGTCCGGAGTGATGACATTCGGTCTGTCATGCTGGCGGATTGTCAGCTCAGCCTGTGTATCCAGACTGAGCCGGCTGGTCAGCCCGAATCGGAAATCGCCGCGCAGATACTCTTCCTGGAATGAATTCTGGTAGCTGCTGTCACTGCTTCCGATGGCGTAGTTACGCCGCCGCCAGATATTTTCCAGATAGATCGAAGAGTTCTGGCCGGTGAGCTGATAAATGCTGGCTTCTATGCGGTGCGCGTTATAATCATTTTCAGCATAACGCTGATGTTTGCGGGTGACAAAAGCATACCGTGCCGTCAGGCGGGTGGCCAGGCCGGATGTGAATTCAAACCCTGCAGCAGCCTGGTTATTCCAGAAATTGGGATAGAGCGCCGTTTCCTGGCCATAATTGCGCAGTTGGAAGTAATCATCAAGTCGAATCTGGAATCCCGGCGCCGGCGCAAAACGAGCCTGAACCGTGGTCATATTCTCCCGGTAGCGCAAATTGAAGGAATTTTTGTAGCGGGTGTTCTCAAAACGGTTTTCAAACAACCAGTAATTCCCGGTTGAGCGGCCTTTGCTGTGCCGGAGCTCAAATTCGGCACTGCTGTAGTCACGGCTGTTCTTCCATTGCGCATAAAGATCGAAATCTCCCGAAACCGGCGATGCGCGCCGCGCTCTCAGACGTGCACCGGCAAAGGGGTTATCTGAGCTTTCGAAATAAACATTATTATCCGTGGCATAGGCAAGCTCAAAACGCTGCTGCCAGAGATCGATTCCTGTAATGAACTGCGGCTCAAACGTCCAGGCCGTATCTTCATCCTGCGCGGCTGTCCGGGACACCCCGGCGTCGTGCTCTGGCGGCGCTGCTTCTTCTTTTACTGGCTGGGTCTGAGTCTCGTCCCCACTGCTCTCAACGATCGAGCTCGCTGTATCCAGCAGCAGCAGAGCCGTGGTAAAATCTCCACTGCCGGCAAACTCGCGTGCCTCACGCACCAGCTCGAAAACCTGGCGAAAAAGCTCTGTCCGCGAGCTGTCCTTATGCGCGCGCAACCAGCGGATCATGCGTGTCTTGCTGATCTGGTAGTACGCCTCGTCATCGACGATCTGTACCGAGCTGTCAGGAAGCGATTGCTGCGCACCAAGCTGTCCCGCCAGCGAACCAGCCAGCACAGCACTCAGCAACAAAACCCGGATTTTTTCCCAGCCTCTACTCACGATGTCACTTCACTCTTTGTTTGGCCCCTGCTGATCGCATTTCTATGGTCTGTTCGCGTACGCACTGAGCCGAAACGATTGTTGCGGCCAGGCAGGACGCTGTTCTCATGTGTTAACGTATCAGTACAGCGATTATTTTTATCCACTTCACCTATTCCTGGCGCTGCATAAAATCACTGACCGCAGCCTTTCAAAACCAGCGCCGTGCACCAAGGAGAGTGGAATAGAGTTTTTTCTCCTAAAAATCAGGGAGACGGGTATAAACCCGTCTCCCCTCAGGGCAAATATCGGCACAGCCCTTTCACAGGGCTTATTTCATCAGAACCATACGGCGGGTCAGATGCACCTCACCGGCCTCGAACTGCAGCAGATAAATACCGCTGGCTACCTGCCGGCCGTTGTCATCAACCCCGAGCCACTGCACACTGTGAATACCCGCTTCCAGAGATTTATCAACCAGCGTGCGGACGTTCTGCCCGAGGACATTGTAAATCCGCAGGGTTACCTTGCTGTTGACCGGCAGACTGAAGCGGATCGTCGTCGATGGGTTGAACGGGTTCGGGTAGTTCTGCTCCAGGGCAAAAACTTCCGGCAGAATCGAATCCGTGCCATCGACGCTGGTGACTGTCTGGTCAACATCGACATCGACGCTGGAAGGCATGTTACCGCTTTCGAGAGTAATCGGTTCAGCTTCGTTTTCATTCTCGCCACCGTACCAGGCGGTCTGCATTCCAGCCCCGCTGATGCGGATTTTATAGGTGCCGGCTGGCAGGTCATCCATGCTGTACGAGCCATCGGAACCGGTCACAGCCGAAGCAGCGATGCCGTTTTGGCCGATTGCGAAAACCACGGCACCATGCACACCCTCACGGCGCTGGCTGTTGCGTCTGCGCACGACACCACGGATGCGGTACGGGCCCTGTTCAGCTTCGGCCAGGGCAAAATCGATTCCGCCGATTTCGTCGTCCGCATTGACCTGCAACCGCTGCGCGCTGTCCCAGTTGATCGCATCATCATAAAACTCGCCGAGATAACCCGATGCCCACGCGAAGACAACGTACTCACCCGGTTTGAGACTGGTGATGCGGTAATTCCCGAACGGGTCAGTGACATCGAAATGCGCCGGGCCAGGAACGACAGGAATGGCCACGACAAAGGCAGCGGCAATCGGGCTGCCGTCTTCAGCCGTCGCACTGTCTGCTTCGGTCATCACAACACCGGTGATGGTGCCGAAACGGGTCTCGAACTTCGGCAGATAGACATCGATGCCTTCCGTGGTCTGAGAGTCGGTCACCGCAACCGGCGTGGCTTCTTCGCGCGTATCAACACCATCGTAGAATTTGTTGTCGTATCCACGCAGGCTGACATACACCAGATACTCTCCCGCGGGCAGGCCTTCGACGATGTAATTGCCGGACCGGTCCGCGAAAGCATGGCGCTTCACACCCAGCTCTTCAGACCAGACGGTAACGCCGGCTCCGGCCAGCGTGCTGCTCGAATCCTCGGCAGAATAGACCGTCCCGGCAATGGCGCCGCCCTTGAGCAGCGTAAAATCGATGCCGCTGACTTCCTGGGCAACTTCGACTTCGACGAGCGTGGCTTCATGAACTGAACCCGCTTCCTGCCAGTATTCAGGCAGATATCCGCGCGCCGTTGCCCGAACAAAATAGGCTCCCGGTGCGATGGCTTCAAAAATATAGTTCCCTGAGGAATCTGTTCGGGTTTTATATACGCCACGCTGCCAGTCCGCCCGGTTCGGGCGTGTACCTGCATTCGCAGTATCTGGGGTGACGACACCACGATCCAGATAAGCGAGAACCAGAGCATTGGCGATTGGAGCGCCGCTTTCCTGATCGACCACACTTCCCGCCAGGCTGCCGAGACGTTGAAGATCAAAATCGATCCCCGTCGTATGGGCATCTTCCTCAACCTGTACCGGTGTCGCTTCTTCAAAGCTGGAAACGCCATCATAATATTGTCCGGCATACCCGTGCGCAATCACGCGAACGAGATAAAATCCCGCTGCCGGCACACCGACGACATAATTACCGTTTTCATCCGTCACGGAACGCCGGATCGGATGGCGGCCGCGGCGATCGCCGACGAGATTATAAACCTGCACCAGCGCCCGGGCAACCGGAGACTCATCTGCAGCGTCGCGAACCGTTCCGCTGATCGCGCTGCTCGGCGCAAGGGAGAAATCGATATCGCTGATGGTATCCGGCGGCGAAGTCGTCAGCAATGTGGCTTCCAGCAACGTGCCGGCATCATCATAAAACTCGCCATCATAGCCGGCTGCTTTGGCAAAAACCGAAAAGGTGCCCTGCGGCAGCGACTGGATGGTGTAATTCCCGTTTTCATCAGTCAAGGCATGGCGGGAGAAAGAACGATCGTGCCTGCGGCCGGCGTCATTGTTACCGCCGGAGGTCACCAGCGTCGCTGTGACCAGAGTATGGCCCAGAGGCGTGCCGGTACTGTCTTCCACGACTGTACCGGTGATCGCAGCACCATGGCCGAGGGCAAGATCGATACCGGTCACTTCCTGGTTTTCAGCGACCTGAACCGGCAAAGCCTGCTGCAGGAAGGTCGCATCATCATAATATTCCGGGAGATAATTGCGCGCCGTGGCATAGACGACATACAGTCCCGGGATCAGTTTTTCAGTCAGATAATTGCCCTGGTCATCTGTAACCGCACGCTTGCTCCAGCGGATGTGGCCCAGCCGCTGCACCAGAACATGCGCACCGGCAATCGGCTCCCCGCTGTTCTCGTCCGTAATGGTACCGGCGACCGACCCTGTGGGCAGATCGCTGACCGTCACACGGGCAAAACCGCGATAAATCGCATTGTCGATATCGACATAAGCAACCACCACGCCCTGGCCCTTGTTCTGGCCTGCGTAAAAGGTGCCGTCTGCGTCGATCTTGCCCAAATCCTCGGGCTCAACCGCCCAGCGAATATTATCGATACGGAAATTGGAATTGTCCCGGGCTATGGCGCTGACGTTGAACTTCTGGCTGTCGCCGGGAGGAACGATCGCATCCAGAGGGGTGACCACGATGCGAATCAAAGGCGGGTTCGGATTGCCGATGATCACCTGAGCTTCGCCGTAGTAGCGCACGCCCCGGGCCATCATCGAGGCTACGACTTTTGCCTCGCCGGACTGATTGCCGGCCTGAAAAAAGCCGTCTTCGGAAATCTTACCCAGGGTGTCGGGGTAAACCGTCCACTTGAACTCAGAGTACTCGATCGCGTTGCCCTGGTTATCGTACAACTGGGCTTCGAACTGATAGCCATCACCCGGCTCGATTTTCACCTTTTCAGGGCGAACCATGACGGAATAATTTGCGCCCCCGCTTCCTGGTTGCGCACTCACGACGCCTGCCACAAGCAGCAGGGCCATGATTCCTGCCGTTAACCATCTCAATCTGTTCATAACGTGCTCCTTCTTTTAAATGTGCAGTGCTATGGTGCAGTTTGTTGTTCATCCTTGTTTCCGCTCATACGAGCGTCCTTCACGTTACCACATCCTGATCTCAGTGAAACACTGTCCCGGATTCACCGAGCAGGTTACGCGCCCTTTCAGAAACGGCACAGGCAAAATCCAGTGCACGTGTTGCTCCAGCCTTTTCACCTGCATCATTCATCAGCGCACTAAGAGCTGGTTCTTCAGAATAATGCCGGCCCACCAGTGCAAGCTCATCTTTGTTGCTTCGGTTCACCTCCTGTTTTATTCAGCGATTTTGCAGAGCTTTTTTAGCAAATTCAATTCCGACATCTGCGAGCTCATACGCCAGGGCGTAACGGCTGCGGGCCAGCATATCTCGAGCCTGCCGGCGCATTTTCTCCGCGTTCAACAGCATTTCGCGCACAAACGGTGTTGACTGCTTACCGGCCGTCAAATCCGTTGCCTCTGCAAGAAGCTGCTCAAGGCGGCGCACCTGATTCTCAGCCGTCATACGGTTGCGCCGGTTGGCATCCCCCCGGCGGCTGCGCTCAGCCTGGGACAGAAAACGCTGCGCGACGAGAATTTTCTGCAGCGCGATGCGCTGCCGGCCCTGCTCGATATCATTCTCGGCCTGCTGGCGAAAGCGATCGGCCATACGCACGAGATCACCTGCCTGCTCGCCCTGCGCTCCCTGCAGCTCATCGCTGACGAGCTCGATATCGATTTTCAAATTGCGCAACTCCTGATCGATTCTCTGCCGTGGAACCGGGCCCGCCCCTCTGTCACGGAAAAGGGTGTTCAGAAAGCCGCGCGCCAGGTTCAAATGCAGGCGTGCCGATTCCGGACGGCCGTTTTCCACCGCTGTCCGGGCACGGGCTAGGCTTTGCTCCGCCCTGGTCAGCATGGTGCGCAGACGCGGATCGCTCTGTGTGCTCTGGCGCTCCCGCGCTGTCTGAATCATACTCTGGATGGTTTCATATTCCGCGCGCAGGCTGTTGATGTCTGCCGGGCTGTTTTTTGAAGCAAGATCAAAAGCACGCAGCATCAATTTTATGGCAGAATTATAGTGGGAGAGTGCCATGGCACGATTGCCGGAATTGAGAGAAGTTTCAGCGAGATGGGCCTGGCGCATGGCCTGTTCATATATGGCGTGAGCGGCTTTGTTTTTCGAAGCCTCGATGGCAGCACGAGCCCGTTCTGCCATGGTTTGGAAACGCGCTTTCTCACTGCTGTAATCCACGGACTGGGCTGAGGTCATTCCGCCGTAATCCAGCGCTTTCTGCGCCAGTGAAATCGCCACGCGATAGTACTCCATAGCCTGAACAAAATCGCCCCGGTGTGCGGCTCTTTCCGCATCCTGGCGGTTGCGCCTGGCGCGCTGCAACAGGCGCTCGATGTCTGTGCTGCGCATCCCGGGCCTGATATTCTCCGCACGGCGCATCAGCTCATCCAACTGGCTCACAAGTCGGCGAACCGGATTCTGCAACGCCAGGCCGAGAGCTTTGTTGATCAGCGCAGTCGCCTGATCGATGACGCCCTTCGCCTGTGTCAGCCGGTTCTCGCGTGCCAGTTGCACAGCTCGCTTGTACAGCTTGTCGGCTTCTTCCAGGAAACGCTTCGCCTGTTCATTGGGGAACTGGCGCAGCAACTCGCTGGCTGCAGTGATCCTCTGCTTGAGAACGCGCAAGTCGCGGGTGATCATGCGCGGCGACATGGTACCGCCCTGCTGCTGAGCCTGCAACTCAGGGACAGGAACAGACACGGCAAAGCCGGCAAGCAACAAAATGAGCGAAAGAATGTATGGAACTCGTTTTTTCATCAGAACCCGAATCATTTACAAATTACCGCTTCACGCCAGCGGAGGGGATATCATCTGGTTATCCTCTTTACTCAGCACGGCGGCATTTTTTTCAACCAGGCCGTCTGGCAACAGCACGTGCCTGTACCAGAATCGTTTCTCCTGTCAGCAATCGGTATGCCAGGCAGAGAGGCCTGCAGAAAAGAAGAACTTATCTTCATGTTTTTTAAAAAGAAAGCACGAGGGGAGACCAGGGCGGCACAACGATCGGGCGTACCTTCAGGTACAATCCATTTTTTTCTGTACAGTAGGGTACGTCCTGCAGCTCATTCCCAGCCGCCGAAGCGCTCCATCATCGAATACAGTTTACGTCGGGTGATGCCGAGCAGTTTGGCTGCACGGCTCTTGTTGCCGCCTGCTTTCTCGATCGCCCGTTGAATCAGTTTTTTCTCGACATCTTCCAGGTTGATACCTTCATCGGGAATTTCAAACAAGGTGGGGGGAGTCTTTTCGTCACGCAGATATGGGGGCAGGTCTTCGATGGTTATCGGCCGGTCGCCGGCCATGATCAGCGAGCGCTCGATCACATTTTCCAGTTCACGAACATTGCCGGGCCAGTGATACATGCGCAGCTTTTCCAGCGCATCTTTCTCGATGCCGGCGCCGGGCTTGTTCTTTTCCAGAAAATGGTTCACCAGCGCAGGGATATCCTCGCTGCGCCGGCGCAGCGGCGGCAGGGAGATAGGGAAAACATTGATGCGGTAGTACAAATCCTCGCGGAATGTCCCCTCTTTGATCATATCTTCGAGCACGCGGTTGGTCGCAGCGACGACACGGGCTTTCAGAGGAATCACTTCAGTACCACCCAGACGCATGATCTGCTTGCTTTGCAGCACGCGCAGCAATTTCACCTGTGTCGCCAGGGTGATCTCACCGATTTCGTCGAGAAAAATCGTGCCCTCGCCAGCGGTCTCAAAATGGCCCAGCTTGCGCCGGTCTGCACCGGTAAATGCGCCTTTTTCATAACCAAACAGTTCACTTTCGAGCAGATTTTCCGGCAGGGCTGCACAGTTGACAGCGATAAAGGGGTTGTCCCGTCGCGGGCTGAGGTTATGGATCGCCCGGGCGACCAGCTCTTTGCCTGTACCACTCTCCCCTAAAATCAGCACGGTGGCGTCATTGGGCGCTACCTTCTCGATCATCCGGTACACTTCCTGCATCACCCCGCTCTGGCCGATCATATTGTCCAGCGAGTAACGATCGCGCAACTGGCTTTCCAGCTCGCGATTTTTCATAATCAAGGCCTTTTTCTCGAATACATACTCGGCTTTTTTGTGAATCTCGTCGAGGGAAAACGGCTTGATGACATAATCGAAAGCGCCTTTTTTCATCGCTTCAACCGCTGTCTGGGCGCTGGCATAGGCGGTCATCAGCAGGACTTCGGTTTCCGGGCTGAGCTTTTTGATCGCCTCCAGCACTTCGATGCCGCTCATGTCCGGCATCTTGAGATCCGTGATCACCAGCGGCACAGGATTGGCGCGGAATTTGGCCAGTGCATCCTCGCCGGAGCCGGCAATCTCAACGCTGTAGCCTTCTTCCTCAAAGGAAGCCTGCAAAACAACAGCCATTTTCCTTTCATCATCGACGATTAAAAGAGAGCGATCCTGCATGGTGTTCTCCTCAAATTCCTGTTAACCACACGCACTTATCTCCGCTCAAAAATGATGGCGCAACCGGGCCACGCCATTGGCAGTCAGCACCATCACCCCGACGAAAAGCAGTATAGCCCCCAACGCCAGTTTGACGAAAAAATCGAAACGAATAGCCAGAGATATGCGGGAGATACTGGGCTCATCAGCCCGGTAATGCACCAGCACACGCCTGCCGACGGGATATTTTTCAGTGATTTCCATAGCCGTGCTGTAACGCTGGTTTCTGCTGCCGAACATCGGCGTTTCAAGGTTTGTGGTCCGCCTGTAGTGCATCCCATCAACTTCATACTCATAAGTAATCTCTGGCAGATGATCCGGCGTCTGCCGGATTTCCGAGGCCACGACGACGCCTTCCACCGTAGGCCAGCTACGGTATGAGATGTACTCACCGATTGCAGCCATGTAGTAGTGAATCATCCAGGCACCCAGCACTGCCAGGGGCAGAAGAAGCCCGTAACGAATCCGCGCTGAATTGACGCGCAGCAACGGCCTCTGGAACGCCAGAATCCCGATCGCCAGACCGAGTACCGCTGTCACGACGATTATTTTGATATCTAGACCCACGTGCTATCCTTTCATCACGCTTTATTCATACAATCTCACCTCCCTCGGAGGGAAGTGAGATATCTAAAATCTTGTTTTCTATTACTTTATGACGTGTATCCATCGTCAACCTGAGTTATCGTCGGATGACACAAAAGAGCTGTCAGTCGGGCTCCCCAAAACAGCCTCGCGTTTCTGCGCATACCGATACTCTTCCGCCACCAGACGGCATCAATCTGATTCGCTCCGCTGGAACGAGGCAGTGGAACGCGCGCCCGCATGTGCCCGGGACTGGAACTGTCCGTTTCTCAATTCACCCTGTTTTTGAAATCAGGAAATCAAGGACGCCGAACCCGGCTCGCGGAATTTCTTCATCCAGCTCTCGAATATTTTGGCTTTATCCTCCCCATAGCTGGAAAGATTGCGCAAAATATCTGCTACTGGCTTTTCGGTGCGCAGTTTTTCAGGCGATTTGGAAAAAAATTTATCCGCATAGCAGATGATCTCCTCTTCCACCGTCCCGGGCAGCATATCCCGCGGCGGCAGAGGCAAATTGCCGGCGAGGATATCCTCCCTGCGCAAGCCGACACCGACGTGGCGTTCGCAAACCAGAGCGTGCCGTGGCAGGCCTTCCTGCTCGAGAATCTGCCGGCCGAGTACACCGTGTTCGATATACTGATGCTGCCCAAAACACCCGATACCCGGCGCATTGGTCTGAAAAATTCCGATATCGTGCAGCATGGTGGCCTCGCGGATAAATTCCATATCTGCATGCAATTCCGGCACACGCTCAGCAACTTCCAATGCTTTTTTCTGCACCATCGTGCTGTGTACCAGCAAAATTTCGTACGCCCGCGGGTTGTCGCGGTAGTATTTTCGCAGCAAAGCGATTGGGTCGATGGCCATCTGATATCCCGGGTTATCACGCAAACAAAGTTCCGAATATATAAAACCCGAAAGCAAAAAGAAACAAAATATAGTCGTAACAGGATGCTGGTGGCGGGAGAAACTATGGTGCTCCGGAATCGATACTGGCTGTGCCCGGTGGTATATCGCACTTCTGCGGACTCAGCGAGCTCTGCGAGAAATAAAAAAGGACTTCCGGACGGACGAAAGGATAGCTGATGGGAAGAGAAGCCCGGCGGCACAGAAAACGCCGCCGGCCGAGGTATGGGGAGTATCATCACGCATCTGCGTCTCCCCTCATTCCAAAACACAACGAGGCAAACAAAACGGGAAATACTCTGCCCGCACGTACGGGCAGTCGGGGTCAGGAAACTTCCAGGCGGCCGATGGGTTTGGCCGGACGCAGGCCCGTATGGCTGTTGAACTCCTCGAGTGCCTTTTCTGGATTTTCTGCATTATACAGCACCAGATTACGCAGGTGGTTAAAGCAATCGACGCCATAGATGGCTGTGATCTCAACCGCGATGCCATCTGCTGTTTCGCGGACGACTTTGCCGAAAACATCGATATCGACATCTTCCTTGCCGCCGTGCAGAATCAGTTTCATATCGCCGGCAAATCCGACCGGAAGACGCTCATCGCACTCGACAAAAAAACCGTTCAGACTGAGATCGCGGGTTTCCCCCTTGATCGCATCACCGGCATCCTTTTCCAGCTTGACGGTCACATGCGCCGGCACCCGGCTGAACTCTCTTCTGTTATCATTCTGTTGCATTACACGGTTCTCCAAAAGGTCATGGGGCAGTTATTCACTTCTTTCTGTGATATCGCTAGTGCCGGCAGATGATTGAGGATATAAAGCAAAGTTCACATCAGCGTGACGGTCAGGCGGTACAAATCGTGGCCGCTGTCGCGGTATTTTTTTTCAAAATTGGAAATCGGTTCCTCTGGCTGCCAGAGGCTGACTTCAGGCCGGACTCCGGTAGAGAGATAAAAGGCCAGAGCAAACTCATCGATATAAATCTTCCAGTTGCTGCGCATTTCAAAGTAACGCCCGAGGCGGAGCAGATCAAAAAACACCGGATGCCCGTGGTAGCGGCGCATGACATGCTCTTTGCGCGGCCACGGGTTCGGATAGAGCAAGTAATGACGATCCACCCTAATGCCCGCCTGTGCAGCCAGGCGCCAGAGATCGAACAGATCGCAGCGCAGAAACAGCACATGGCTGTCCATGCCGATTTTGCCTTCCGCTTTGCGCAGGCGCAGGGCTGATTTGTCCAACCCGATGACAAAATGCTCCGGATAGCGCTTTGCCAGCATAATCGTACTCTCGCCTGTGCCACAGCCTGAATCAAAAATCAGAGGGCGCTGGTGCTCTGAAATCGCCTGCTGCAGGTGCTCAAAGGCCTGCGCGGTATGCCTGGCGATCGGCTTGCGGTAGTGCGTGCGGCGGTGTTTTTCGAGCAATTCCCGCAATTTCGGATGTACGCCCTGCTGATTGCTGACGATACGTCTGCTGTTCATAAGCTGAAAATCCATAACACAGGCCGGGGCTGCGAGCCTGCCCTCGCCACAACCGGGCTTCAGCCCAATGCTGAGTAAACGGGCACCCGGTCACCCGGCACAGTTTCAATCAAATTTATGCGTCTGCCCGTGCTCAGCCCTGCCCGCCGGTGCTCATCACGATGCCCACCGGGCAATGGTCCGAGCCATACACCTCGGGCAGAATGAACGCTTCGCGCAGAAGCGGGCGCAGGCCTGCAGAAATGCAGAAATAGTCGATACGCCAACCGATATTGCGGGCGCGGGCGTTAAAGCGATGACTCCACCAGGTATAGTGTCCGCCGCCTTTTTCAAACTCGCGGAATGTATCGATAAACCCGGAGGCAATGATGCGGTCAAAACCGGCGCGTTCTTCCGGCGTGAAGCCGGCGTTTTTGACATTGCTTTTCGGATTTTTCAGATCGATCTCCTTGTGTGCTACGTTGAGATCACCACAGAACACGACTGGCTTGCGCTTTTCCAGCTCGAGAATGTGGGCGAGAAAAGCCGCATCCCAACGCATGCGGTAATCCAGCCGGACAAGCCCGCGTCCGGCATTGGGGGTATAGACGGTAACGAGAAAGAACTCTGCAAACTCCAGGGTCAAAATACGGCCTTCACTGTCGTGCTCGGGGATGCCCATGCCGAAATGCACCTGCTCAGGCTCGTGCCGGCTCCACACTGCCACGCCGGAATAACCGCGCTTCTCCGCAGGGTTCCACCATGCCCGGTACCCCGGTAACTCTAACTCCACCTGTTCGGGCAGAGCACGGGTCTCCTGCAGGCAAAGCACATCCGCGTCCAGCGCCAGCACAGACTCGACAAAGCCCTTTTTCAACGCCGACCGCAGACCATTGACATTCCACGAAATCAATTTCATCGTATTCATAACGACAAAATCCGGTTGAGAACATGCTCAAAGCCGAGGGTGAGGCGGGAACGCAGACCGTCCTGTGGTTTGTAGCTGACCTCGATGATATTCGCTTCTTCGCTGGCTTTGACGAGATAGTCGTCGCTGGTCTGCAACGCATCCACGAGGTTGAGTTCAAGAGCGCGCTTACCGAACCAGTATTCGCCGGTAGCCACTTTCTCGATCTCCACCTGAGGCCGGTTTTCAGCGACATACTCCTTAAACAGCGCGTGGATATCTTCGATCTGCTCGACAGCCTTACGGCGGGCTTCTTCGGTGTTTTCTCCGAAAAGGGTCAGGGTACGTTTGTATTTACCGGCAGTGATCTGCTCATAATCGATGTCGTGCTTTTTCAGAAACCGGTTGAAGTTCGGTGTTTCGGTGATGACACCGATCGAGCCGATGATGGCAAACGGCGCAGCGATCACGCGGGTGCCGACGCAGGCCATCATGTAGCCGCCGCTGGCAGCGACTTTATCCACCACCACGGTGAGGGGAATATCCGCCTCGCGGATGCGCTGCAGTTGTGAGGCTGCCAGACCATAGGTATTCACCATGCCGCCGGAGCTTTCCAGCCGCAACACCACTTCATCACCCGGCTGCGCGACCATCAGTACTGTGGTCACTTCCTGGCGCAGGTGCGACACCGCTGAAGCGAGAATATCACCCCGGAAATTCAGCACAAAAATGTGTTTGCGCCGCTCTTCGCCGGACTGTTTTTTCTTCTTTTTTCTGGCCTGCTTCTTTTCTTTCTTCTTCGCCTTCTTTTCTTGTTTGCGCTGGTCATCCGGAAGCAACTCGAAATTCAGACTGTCTTTCAGAGATTTATAGTGATCGTTGAGATTGCGTACCTCCAGCCGGAAACGCTTGCGCTTTTTCTCGCCTTTCATCGCTGCTGCCGCTGCACCAATAACGAGCAGAATGGCTGCAACGATGGTCACGGTTTTGGCGAAGAACATACCGTACTCGCTGAAAAACTCGCTCATGATTCTCCTGGTTTAAGGTCTTTAATAGCACAACATCATGGACTTTCATCTCGTCACACCGCTCCTGCGGCTGCACACAAGCGTAACGAAATACCACCGTACGCTACTGACCTGCCGGGCAACTACAGGCGCAGGATTGAGCTGCTCAGACAGATAATCCACGATGAGCTGGCGGTAGTGGCGGCCCGCCTTGCCACGGATACATCCATCTCGCCACACCGCTCCTGCGGTGTGACGCCCCCTTGTGCCGCTCCCGCGGCTGCACACAAGCGTAACGAAATACCACCGTGCGCTACTGGCCTGCCGGCGCAACTACCGGCTCAGGATTGAGATGCTCAGACAAATAATCGACGGTGAGCTGGCGGTAGTGACGACCGGCCTTGCCGCGGATACCGTGGCGATTGTTCGGATAAAGCATCAGATCAAAGCGTTTGCCGGCCTTCACGAGCGCATCGATGAGCTGGATGGTGTTGCCCGGATGCACGTTGTTGTCGATGGTGCCGTGAACGAGCAGCAGCTTGCCGGTGAGATTGCCGGCAAAAGGCATCGCAGACCCTTGGTCATAGCCTTCGGGATTTTTCTGCGGCGTGCTCATGTAGCGCTCGGTATAGATAGTATCGTAGTTCCGCCAGTCCGTGACAGGCGCACCGGCAACGCCGACGTGAAAGACCTGCGGATATTTGAGCAGGGCCAGGCAGGTCATGTAGCCGCCATACGAGTGGCCAAAAATTCCGACACGGTCAGCGTCGATATACGGCCGCTTGCTGATCTCACGCACACCAGCTGCCTGGTCATCGAGATCCACCTGCCCGAGTTTACGATAAGTCCTCGTTTCAAAATGCTTGCCCCGGCGGGTCAGGCCGCGATTATCCATTTTCCAGACCATAAAACCCAGCTGGGCCAGGCGCTGCTCTCGGCCGGCCATCTGAAAACTGTTGCGGATCATCTTTGAGTGCGGCCCGCCATACACCGAAACAACCAGGGGATACGCCTTGTTGGCGTCGTATCCAGCCGGTTTGAACAGCAAGCCATGCAGATCGGTTTCTCCATCCGCTGCTTTGATGGTGATCAGCTCAGGTTTTTCAAGGGGAAGGGCTTCGAGTTCTTCGATGTTTGAAGAAGCCAATGTGCGCAGGAGCGTGCCGTCAGCGCGGTGCAAAGAGACGGTGAGCGGTGTGGTAAAACTGGAATACATATCGGTGTAATAGAGCGCTCTCGGGTCCATATTGATGTAGTGAGAGCCTGGTACGCTCGTGAGTTTTTGCTGCTTTTTGCCGTTCAGACGCACGCGAAAAAACTGCGTGTCCAGCCCGTCATTGGTAAAAGCCGTAAAATACACCCACTTGTTTTTCTCGTCAACGCGGACGATTTTTTCCACCGGCTGTTTGCCGCGGGTGAGCTGGCGAACGAGGGTGCCGTCGAGGCGGTACAGGTACAACTGCCGCCATCCGCTGCGTTCCGAGCTCCAGAGAAAATGTCTGCCATCAGCGAGCTGATAAAAATCATCGTGCAGGTTGATGAAAAACTCTTCTTTTTCTTCGAGAATCGTGCGCACCGTGCCGGTCTCCGGATCGGCTGCCAGCAGTTCGAGGTAGTTCTGATCCCTGTTCATGCGCATGAACAGCAGAGCAGAGCCGTCTTGCAGCCAGGTTGGCCGGATGATGTAGGTATCGCTGTTGCTGCGTGTGTCAACCGTGGTGGTTTTTCCGGAGGCGATATCGATGATTTTCAGATACACGGTCGGATTGGTTTCTCCGGCTTTGGGATAGCTCTGCAGCTCAAGACCGGCCTCGGGCTTGAGATGGTGCACGATCGGAAACTTGTACACTTCGGTCTCATCAGAGCTGTAATAGGCCAGTTTTTTGCCATCCGGTGACCACCAGTAGGCGGTGAGCTGGCCGAACTCCTCGGGATACACCCAGTTCGGCCGGCCGTTGAAAATATTCTCATTGCCGTCGTGCGTCAGGCGGGTCTCTTCGCCGGTCCGGGAATCTGTTATGTACAGGTCATACCCCTTGACGTAGGCGAAATACGTATAGTCCGGCGACCACGTACCATTCCAGAGCTGGCTGGCGCGCATGTTACGCATCAGGCCGTCCGAGCCGGGCTGTTTTTCAATCTCAGGCCGCAGGAGCCGGCGCATGCTTTTATTTTTCAAATCAAAAAGAAAGTATCCACTGCCGGTTTTAAACAGAATCGCCTGTCCCTGCATGACATAATCAAAAGAACTAAAGGGCAGGTCGCCGGGGTTTTCACCACTCAGACGCGCATATTCGGTGAGCAGGGCCGATTGCAGCTCTTCGGGGAAAAGTGCGCTTTCCTCGCCGCTTTCCGGCTCGACGCGAATGAATTTCATCGCGCCCGAGGTGGTATCTTTTTCACTGAAAAAATAGCCGGAGCCATCGGGCAGCCAGGAGACCCACATCGTGCCCTCGGTCTTCACCAGCCGGGTTTTCTGCATGTGTTCATACAACTCTTTGCCGTATTTCTGCGCCGAAAGCGAGCTGGTCAGCAGCAGTATCATCGTGCCGGCGAGCATAAGCCGGTTAGCCACAGTTTTCAAAACAGTACCCTCCTGTAAATGTGTTGATATCCCATCTCCCCCGCTTCATCTGCTTCATTTCCAAACCACTCCACGCCCCGGCTACTTGAGCAGCAAGAGCTTACGACTGAGCTCACCACCGGGATACTGCAGCCGGAAGACATACACTCCGCTGCTCAGCGTCCGGCCCTGGTCATCACGGCCATCCCAGGTTACCCGGTGCATGCCGGTAGAAAACTCGCCCTCGCCAAGCCGGCGCACCAGATGTCCCGCCAGATTATAGATGCGCACCGCTACCCGGCTGTTCGAAGGTAAATAAAACGGAATCACTGTACGAAGATTAAAAGGATTCGGATAGTTCTGATAGAGCACATAATCTGCCGGAGTATCCGCCAGCCCCGGGCCGCTGACACCGAGATAAATACTGTCTTTTAAAATCCAGTTGTCCGGATCGAGAACGACTTCCATCGGGCTTTGTGATAAAGCCCAGCGGAACGTTTCGGTCTCAGCCGCAACAAAGAGTGTTGTATCCATCCGGGTCGAATCCGGGAAGATCAGCCGGATATCCACGGGCATGGCAAAAAGCTGGTGTTCCTCCACCTGCGCCTGGCGGATTTCAAGAGTAAACTGCCGGGTGAGCAGGTCATGCTGCCAGGTATAGTGATACACAGGCTTCCCTGTGCCATAAATCCAGGGATCAAAAAAACCGTCCAGGTCCATGCCAGAGACAGCTTCGCAAACCGCCTGAAAATCAGCCGTGCTCGCTGTACCATAACGCCGTTCCGGGTCCCGGGCGTATGCACGCAGAATATCAAAAAACGTCGAATCTCCAACCACATGCCGCAGCATGTGCAGCACCCAGGCTCCTTTATTGTACACGATGCGATCGAACAGGCTGTACACATCTGTTGTATCCTGCCGAAAGACCGAACCGCTCCAGTTCTGTATGCGCTGGTTCATATACTGCTCGTAGCTTGCCCGCCCATATCTGTGCTCGCGATAGAGCGCAACGCTGTATGTTGCAAAGCCCTCATTGAGCCAGATATCGCCCCACGTCCGCATGGTGATCATATCTCCCCACCACTGGTGTGCCAGCTCGTGGGCTGTCAGGGTTTCACCGAACCATTTCTGGCTGCTGATGGTCTGGTGCTCCATGCCGCCGCCCCAATTGAACTGGGCGATGCCGTATTTTTCCCGGAGAAAAGGGTAAGGCCCGAAAACCTGATGAAAATACGCGAGCATGTCCGGAAGGCTTTTCAGCTCAAACACCGCCTGATCGTACACTGAGGGGAACAGATAGTTGCGAATTTCCATGGAGTCGGTTTCACTGTATTGAAACCACTGGGAATAGACGCGATAATCGGCAATGGCCAGAGAAACGAGATACGTGGTGATCGGATAGCGGCTTTGCCAGAAAAACGTATGCGTGCCGTCGCCATTATCGCGCTGTTCGATCAGCCTGCCCTGAGAAGCGACCTGCAGGCGCACCGGCACAGTAACCGTGACATCCACCGAGTCGGCTTTGTCATCCGGGCTGTCTTTGCAGGGCCACCAGTTGCGTGCGTACATCGGTTCGCTCAGGGTCCAGATGTGCGGTGCGCCATCTTTCTGATCGAAAACAAAGCCGCCAAAGCCGCCGCCAACCGGACGACCGTTGTAGTGAACCACGATCTCAAAGTGCTCACCCCTGCCCTTGCTCTGTTTCAGGGGCAGCAACAGCGCATCGCCGCGCCGCTCGAACGTGCCGGCGTCTCCGCGAACAGAATCTACCTGCATCGCCGGATGCAGATCGAGCCATACCGTGTCCAGGATGCTGGCCGCGACTGTAGCGCGAACGGTTACGGCACCTGTCAACCAGCGCTCGAGGGTGTCGATATCGAGATCGAGCGCATAATAGGTGACATCAAAACGCAACTGCGCGGGTCTTGCCGCGGGCAAAGAGGAGTGGTCACGCGCATTGATGGCACGTTGCAGTTCATACGCTGCCGGATGGATAGGAGCAGGTGGGGAGATGTTTTGTGCAGGTAAAAACATCGGGAAGTACAACACAAAAAAAGCCAGAAAACGATCAGTGCGGAAGAATGATCTCATAACTATAACTTTAGTAAAAAGGTTCAACAAACTACGGGACATTGGTGCTTCGCTCACGGTTTATCATGCAATCCGGAGCCGGTGATCTTTTCTGGTTTTTGTCAAACGCGGGCCTCCGGTCTCACATCGAAAAAACGTGCAACCCGCGGCACTTTGCGTTAATCGTCGAGCCAATACGGCTGATTTCGTGCACGCATGCCCTGGTGCTGTATACTAAATTTAACCCTGTAAATCCAGCTTAAAAATCGTCCGGGATATCCCCACGGCAGGCTTCTTTTTTTGTGCGCAGGCTGTGCTGAAACCGGAGATAAATTTTATCCGGCCAGGCATGGCACGTCAGGCATGCTCCGACGCGTAAAATCCGTTTCTGCTCTGCGCGCGAAAACGGCCGGCTGCCGGTGCGGGTAGAAACCATGCCAGTGCGCGTTTGCAGGAAACCCGTCCAGGCGTCATGTGGCAGACCATCGTGCGGGTGCGCAACATAATCCGGCTCAAAACTCCAGGCACCCTGCTCTCCCCTGTCCGGATCGAAGCGCAAACGACCGGTTCCAAAACCGAGGGCAAAAGGCTCGGCATGGCAGGACCGGCAGCTTCTTCCCTTCCGTGCCGTGGTGTGTGGCGAGCTCGGCGCGTACAGCCGGCGGAACAGGGTTGTGTCGCGGCGGGCGCTTTTAATCGTCAGAATCATACCGGGAATAAAAGGCACGATGCGTTCTTCACCCGCCTGATTTTTGTGTATCCCTAATGCCGGCGGCAGTGCAGCAAACTCATCGCTGTATTCAACCCAACCGCCCTGCTGATATTCACCGGTGAGATGATCCTTTGCCTCAGCATCCGGATCAAATTCGGTATGGCAGCTCGCGCATACAGGCGCCCATGCTGCATGACAACTGCTGCATGTCAGCCGTTCGTGCCCGGAAATCCGGCCACGGCAGACCGCGGCCGGAGGTTTTAATGTATAGCTCTGTGCCGAATTTTTGCCGATTAAAACCGTTTCGCCCTGAGATCCCAGCCGGGTATTGAGGAGCGCATTTCCGCTGCTGCCCATCCGGAGAAAATTCACACCCGGAAGAGACCAGCCGCGCACTTGTACGATCTTGCGGTCGATCCGCCCCAGGCTGTCTGCAGGCACAGTGCGCGGTCTGCCGCTAAAATGACAATCCTCGCAGGCGATTTCGATCTGCTCTTCCTGATGCAGCCGCACCTGGCCATCCCCCATGGTCTCGCGCCACGTGTGGCAATCGATGCAGGCCAGTCCGGCGCTGAAATGTACATCTGCGGGTTGGCGGGTAAAAACCCGGCCGTCCTGCAGCACACGATAGCCCGGGTCTGCGGGATCGATGTCCGCGGGTTCCAGCAGGGTTTCGTGCCAGCCCTCATAACTGGTCGAGATACGCCCGGACCGGCTGTGGCAGCCAAAACAGTGCTCGTCCCCAACAGCGATCGTCAACGCCGGATGGACTTCAGGCAATTCTTTTTTCTGCTGCCACCTGTCCATGTGCTCTTTAGCTGTATCAGAATAGCTCAGGTGGCAGGCGGTGCAGCCACCACCGCGGGAGAGCTCATCGATCGCGCGTGATGTGGTTTTTTCGCGCGCGAGATGGCAGGAGGCACAGAGCTGCCGCAGGTGCTCGTCCGCCTCGCTGTCGCCGATTTCAGAGAGCGGGGTGTGGCTGTCCGGCGTATCGCTCTCGCCGAAAACATAGCGATTGACGCCAACGAGCCCGCGGCCGGTCGTCATCAGGGACGTGAGATGATTTTCCACCAGTACAGGATGGCACTGTGGTGCTCCGCAACTCTGGCTGGCAGCGCTGCTGTTGCCCGGAACGCGCAGTAATCCCTGATGCGCGGCTTTCTTTTCATTCCGGCCCGGGTCACCGAGGTGACAGGCAGCGCAGCCGATATTTTCCGGCAGATGCGCCGGCGAAAAGCCGCTCATGCCGGCATGACACTGCATACAGGAATCCACCGCCACACCGGGGTCTGGTGAGGTAACCCGAAATGCCCGGTCGGCAAAATAACCGATCAGCACGCCCATGCTGATGATGAACAGCATGACAAATGGAAGCACGCGATCTTTTTTGTGTCCAGCCGACATCGGGCTCAAGTCTCAAAAACCGGTTCATGTCTGGAGAAAAGTTTCGTGTAGGTAGGCAAATTTCAGCAGAAAATCAACTGGAATGTCCCTGAAACATGTATTTGAAATATACCCCATACTCAGGACAAAACGTTCGTAGTGCACTCACACACCCATACCGGAGAGATGTAGCCGAAGTGGCAACACTTCGGGCACACCAAGCCCCGGAACTCTTGCGAGTTCCGCTACACGGGGGCAAAACGGGTGCTTGTGCGCAATATCCCTTCGGTGAACTCCCCGGAGAAATGTAGCCGAAGTGGCAACACTTCGGGCACACCAAGCCCCGGAACTCTTGCGAGTTCCGCTACACGGGGCAAAGTCTGTGCTTGCGCGCAGTATCTGTCCGGTGAGCACCACCTTCCTTCAGTTCATCTCCTTTTCGCCGCCTCGAATGCGGCTGTGGATCAGTCTCCGACATGGGCCAGATGTAGCCGAAGTGGCAACACTTCGGGCACACCAAGCCCCGGAACTCTTGCGAGTTCCGCTAC
>WFTM01000394.1 GCA_015485525.1 Candidatus Zhuqueibacterota bacterium
CTCTGGCTGCCGCGTTTCAACTGGCTGACCAGAAGAAAACGGCCGACGCGGTTCACAGCCCCCACTCCTTGATACGATAGTGCAACCAGCGGCGCGAAACACCGAGCACTCTGGCAGCCTGAGAGACATTGCCGTTACTTTCCTGCAGGGTTTTCTGTACAAGTGTGCGTTCGAATTCCTTCAGTTTACGGCCGTTCTTTTTGCCGTTTGGCTGAGCGTGCACGGAATCCACATCAGGAATATCCAACTGCAGGTCGTGCGCGGTGATCTGCTCACCCTTACACAGCACAGCCGCCCGCTCGATGCAGTTCTCGAGTTCCCGGACATTACCCGGCCACGGGTACCTGCGCAGGGCATCGATGCCGTCCTCGCTGAACCCGTTCAGGGTCTTATTCAGCTTCTGCAACGTGCGATCGAGAAAATGCTGGGCCAGAAGAACGACGTCATCGCCGCGTTCGCGCAAGGGTGGCATGTTGATGGTGATCACATTGAGGCGATAAAACAAATCCTCTCGAAAGCGGCCGGCCTTTACTTCCTCACGCAAATCCTTATTCGTCGCCGCCACGATGCGGACATTGATTTTGCGTACCGTGTTTTCGCCGATGCGTTTGATCTCCCTTTCCTGCAGCACTCTCAGGAGCTGTACCTGTACCCGGGGGCTGATATCCGCTATTTCGTCGAGAAAAAAAGTGCCGCCCTCCGCTTCTTCGAACAACCCTTTTTTGTCGTGATTGGCACCGGTGAACGCACCGGCTTTGTGTCCGAACAGCTCGCTTTCGAGAAGAGTTTCCGGCAGCGAACCGCAGAAACAAGCGATGAACGGCTTATCGCGAAAGCTGCTGCTATAGTGCAGAGCCCGCGCAACGAGCTCCTTGCCCGTGCCGCTCTCCCCGAGTATCAACACCGTTGCATCAACATCGGCGACGCTGCGAATCATCTCATGCACTTTGTGGATAGCCGGACTGCTGCCGATGATGCCACGGATCGAATTCTGCGTGACCAGCCGTTTCTGAAGATTGCGGTTTTCTTTTATCAGCTTGTCATACATCTGCGCGTTTTCAATCGCCAGGGCTGCCTGATGGGCAAAGGCATTGAGAAAAGGCTCCATCTCCGGGCGGAAACGGCCGCGGGTTTCCGTACTGTCCAGATAGACTGCCCCGACCGGCTGGCTGCGAATGCGCAACGGCAGGCAGGCCGCGGCAACAATCTTCTGCTCGCTCACGCTTTCAGAATTGTTGAAACGGATATCATCGACGATGTTGTAGGAAATGATGGTTTCCCCGGTATCAAGAGCAGCATACACTACACTGCGGGAGAACTGGTCGAGGTGGTCTTCGCTCTGGGCAGCGATATTGTGAGCGATTTTGACGCTCAGAGTATCGCCTTCGTAAAGCAAAATAACGCCGCGCTGAGCATGTACGGTTTTGAGGGCGATGTCGAGAATATTGCGTAACAGAACGTCAATTTCATAAGTGCTGTTGATCGTCTCGCTGATGATCGACAATGCCTGTAATGGATTTTCGATCAATTCGTCTTCAGTCATCGTTGCTTCTCGTCGTGGAAGATGGAAGTATCCTGCCTGAGACGTCCTGTCCGGTACCTGTCATTCCTGACAAAATCACTATCTGGGGAAAAGCGGAAGATCTGCGTGCCCCGCATGCGCAGACATGAATGCATATACCATTCCAGCCCGAAGTCGGGTGCAGCCATCTCCTGTAAAAGATAACAAGCACTTTTCCGGGGGGAGAAATTGCAGGAAGCCGCACTTCTTTCACCAGGACACAAAACGGTACAACCACTGTAAAAACAACAAGATGAAACATCAACAACCAGTATTCAAATATATAGTTCACTAAAATATATTCTACAGGCAAAAGGTTTCGGGGGTACGCCTTGATCTGAAAAAAATCGGGCAAGCTGTTCGGAAGCGGACAAGGGATGACATTTTTGAGATTGAGAGAAATAAAAAAGGGATATGGTGCGCGATTCCATATCCCTTTTCTTTGGGGTAGGTATCCTTAACAGGTTTAAGGAAGGAATAGAGAAAACGGTAACCTTAATTTACGGCATTCGCGACATCAGGGTTGATGTGTGGCCCGATATGCAGTTCTGACCTGTGTCGCGAAGTTCAACAAAGTTCACGGATGTTGATGCGTTGGATGAAAAAAGATATTTGCTGAGGACCTGAAACGAGAAGAAGTGCGTGGTGTTGGTATCCTTGGCCCGTTCTGTCGAGATGAGTATCCTGCCAGTCCTTGGCATGGTGCAACAAATAGTTCTTCGTCCCCCATGAACAATCGTTGCCATAAATAAAGGCACGTTGCCGTTTACATAGCAATGGGTGTGCCAAAACATAAATAATTTCGGCCGATGCCTCAAAACACTCATAAATCCTGTCATTGCGGCTGGGGGGAGGGAAAAGCGGACATTACATTTCAAAAAGTGTCACAGGATAACAGCCTGTCAATAAATAAGTTAGATCAAAAAATTTCCGGGCGACTATTTTTACTCAGACTGCACACAACATACGAATCCGAAACGCGAACCTAAATCCTGAACGCTAACTTTCGCTCCTGCCCTCTGACATGCCTGTATCAATTCGAGCCACTGTATCAGGACTGGACGAAATCCGGCCGCTTGTGTTCTGATTTTAAACATTGACATTGTAAACACGAAGTCCTATTTTAATTCTTTTAATTTCAATAAGATGGTGTACCAATGGAGTTGCGACTGAAATATGGCTGTGGGGAACAAAGTGCGCTTCTTCCCCCCTTTATGGCAGTTAAGGAACTCCGTAGCGGTGGAATCGCACCGCTGTCATCCCTTTCCCAACTGCTTGCCGGCTCACTGGAAAAACCCGTTGGCATCCATCCCTTTGACAGTGTTTTTCGACGGGCGAAAAATCTTCTCATCGTCATGCCTGCGGATTTCTACCCGCATATTTTATCTGAAATTACTGCGCAAGTCGTCGCCCGATTACAACATATCGGAGTGCCCCCGGCCGAGATCCGCATCCTGCTCGCTGACAGCAGCTACTCCAGACAAGCCAGCAGGGACTCTATCGCCGATCTGGCACAGCAAACCGGGCTGGCCCCGGAACGGATTTACACACACTGCACCGGCGACACAGCACAGCGGGACTATTTTGGCGATTCCAGGCAAGGCTTTCCGGTTTATGGCAACCGGCTGCTGCTCGAAGCTGATGAATTACTCCTGATCGGCGTGGTTCAGCCCCACCTTCTCTGGGGGATGACCGGAGGCCCTGAGCTGCTTTTTCCCGGATGCATGCATGAAGAAACCCTGCTGCGCGCCTGCGACCTGCTGTGCAGAGAAAGCAAAGCTACAGATGGAAGAAGCAGCGTAACAGGCGCCAATCCAGCTGGGAAAGAACTGCTCAAAGCCCTGCCGGCGACATTTAGCATCAATCTTGTCGTCGATGAAACCGGCCGGGTTGTCGCTGTCGTTTCCGGCAAAGCCTTACAGGCCTATCTGGCCGCAGCAGCCTGGATGGACCAAATCCGCAACAGTGACTCTTCACCGCCCGGCTCCCTGACTATCGCCAGTTGTGGCGGCTGTCCGTTCGACGATCAACTCGATGGCCTGGGACTGGCACTGAACAATACGCTCGCTCTGACTCACCCGGGAGGCGATATCGTGCTTCTGGCCCGTTGTGGCATGAATGGCAGTACCAGTTCAACGACGGGGGAAAAATATCCGGCACGCACTCTGCGAGTGCGTCTGGAACAGTACCTGCTGAACCGAATAAGAGGTGACATCAGGGAGGCAGCGGAGAAAAATGTCTTTCTCGTCAGTGAACTGCCGGATGCGACTGTAAGATCGCTGCAAGCGACACCATGCCGTTCACTCGAACAGGCGATCGGTTTGTTGTGCCGCGGGTTCAATCCCAATGATGCCGCCCGGGTCATTGGCAACGCCTGCATGATCAGGATACCAGAATGATTTCTGGCACACAGGAACGGAAGTCTTGTGACCTGAAAAATCAACGAATCCTGTACTCTTCTATCTGATCACCCGGTTAACTCAGCTGACCCTGACTGGTCAAGATATCGCGATACAGGACATACTGCATGGCGTTCACAGAAAAAATAATAAAAGCATTGGTCACGAAACACTGGCATACATGGAGAAATGTTTTATTATTGACGTTTTTTTCGCAACTATCTGCTTTTCTGGTAGTCCCTGTGCGAAACGTTGAGTTGTAAAAGACACTGGGCTTCATCCTTCGTGGTGCCGGGCTGTCTCAGCTCATATCATCCTGTTTCGGGGCCGGATATGAACAGGCTCATAAAGATGCCCTGCCGGAACACCGGCCGCAGTCCACCAGTACGTATTCGAGTAAAACAGGGTGCACCGGCCTCATCAAGGCAAAGGAGGAATGGCCGACATTCTCAGTGAGGGTTGAACTATTCGGAGAAGAACGAACAGGAGAATCGGATTGAACAGAGGAACTGAACATCTGCGTATTTGCCTTCTTTTTCTGGCGCTCATCGTTGGGCTGTCCGCCTGTGGTCTCAAGCCTGACCCCATCTATCGCTCATACACCGGCAAGGAGAATCGCGGCAAAGGGTTTACGCGCCCTCCGGCGCGGGATCGCTCGCCGGCGGGCGACAAAGGCGTACGGGCTTCTGAGGCTCCTTACGAAAAGGGACGTCTCAAAAATGAGACCTATTCACTGAAAAGCACTTCTTTTGAATGGAAAATAGCCAATGAACTCCTGCCCTTTCTCAACACGCCTTATAAATACGGAGGTGAATCTGTCAAGGGTATCGATTGTTCCGGGCTGACACGTGTCGTCTATCTCAACGCTTTTAAGAAAGACCTGCCCCACAAAGCCGCGTGGCAGTTCAAAATGGGTGAACCCGTGGCTCGCAACCGGCTGAAGGCCGGCGACCTGGTCTTCTTTTACGCGCGTGACAGCAAACGCATCGGGCATGTCGGCCTCTACCTGTCAGATAATCAGTTTATCCACTCCATGAGCGGAGCCGGAGTCGTTATTTCAGATTTACGCGGATCATACTGGACGAAATACTACGCCGGAGCACGGCGATACGTAAAATAGCGGGGGAGGTTATTCCAGGAGGGGATAGAGATGATGTATATCACTAACGGGGGAACAACAAACGATCGCTCTCTCTCACGAACAGGAGTCGGAACCGAATTTTACGCTAACGGAGGAGGAAACGGAATGAGTTTACAGCTTAATCTGAGAGACGTCCAGAAGTATTTACAGCAGCAAAAGCTCGATGGCTGGCTGATCTATGATTTTGCCGGGCTGAACAAAGTTGCGCTGGAGATCATCGACCTCGGCGGGCATTTCATCTCGCGCCGGTGGTTCTATTACATCCCTGCGCAGGGCGAGCCCGTACTTTTGCTGCACAAAATCGAAACGACCAACTTCCCGGCTATTGCCGGCAAGCAGGTGACCTACGCCGGACGCCACGAGCTGGTTGCCCGGCTCGGAGATATCATCCGCAAAGGCAGCCGCATCGCTATGGAATACTCTCCTGAAAACGCCATCCCGACGGTTTCTTATGTCGATGCCGGGACTTTTGAGCTGATCCGGCAGTTCGGGGCGGAAATCGTCTCATCGGCCAACTTAGTGCAGTATTTCACCTGCCGACTGGATGACGAAGGTCTGGCCAGCCACAAGCGCGCTGTCACGGCGCTTTACGACATTCAGGCAGAAGCCTTTCAACTTATAGAATCAAAACTGAAAAGCGATGGTAAAGTCAGCGAATATGCCATCCAGCAGTTCATTACCGGGCGTTTCAGGGAACATGGCTTTGTTTCCAACTCAGAACCGATCGTTGCCCGCAACGGCAACGCCAGCAATCCGCACTACTCCCCCTCCGCCCAGGTGACGGACATCATTCGTCCCGGGGATTGTATTCTGATCGATCTCTGGGCCAAAGAGGACAAACCCGGCGCCATTTACGGTGACATCACCTGGTGCGGTTTTGCCGGTCAAAATCCTCCGGAACAGTACGTTGAAATCTGGACTGTGGCCCGCGATGCCCGCGAAGCCGGGCTTGCCCTGCTGCAACAGGCGCACGACCAGGGGAAAACCGTGCAGGCTTTCGAAATCGATGCAGCCGTTCGCGCGCACATCACGGAAAAAGGCTATGGCGAATATTTTTTCCACCGCACCGGGCACAGCATCGGCGAGGATGACCACGGCAAAGGCGCAAATATAGATGATTATGAATCCAGGGACTTGCGCGACATCATTCCCGGGCTGCTGTTTTCCATCGAACCGGGCATCTATCTGCCGGATTTCGGCATTCGCACTGAAATCGATGTCTATTATGACACAGATGGCCCAAAGGTGTTCACGCCCCGGCAAACCGACCTCATTTTGATGGATATCTGACACACCATGACCTCAGTCAAAAAGGGTTCTGAAATCGAACTCACCATAGACTCCCTGGCTTTCGGCGCCGAAGGTGTCGGCAAAGTCGGGGAGTTCGTGGTTTTTGTTCGCGGTGCTCTGCCCGGGCAGCGGGTACGCGCGCGGATAACCCGCAAGAGGAAATCCCACGCCCAGGCACGCGTGCTGGACGTTATCACGCCGTCACCGTATCAGACCCCACCCCGGTGCCAGCATTTTGATGATTGCGGCGGCTGTTCGCTGCAGCACCTGCAGTATGAAAAACAGCTTTCTGAAAAGCACCAGCAGGTCATCGATGTGCTCCATCGTCTCGGCGGTTTCAAAAACCCCGAGGTTCTGCCACCGGCCGCTTCGCCGGAGATTTTCTTCTACCGCAATAAAATGGAGTTCACCTTTGGCAGGAAACGCTGGCTGTCCCGCGCTGAAATCGACAGTGGCGAACAGGCTGCTGAGCGGGATTTTGCCCTCGGCCTGCACGTACCCGGACGCTACGACCGCATACTGCAACTGAACGCCTGTTACCTGCAGAGCGAACTGTCGGATGCCATCCGCCGCTTCGTTTTCAGGTTCAGCAGCGCCAGCGGGATGCAGGCCTACTCCACTGAAGACCATCGCGGTTTCTGGCGTTTTCTCGTCATCCGTGAGGGCAAAAATACCGGCGAATGTCTGGTCAACGTGGTCACGGCCGATGCTGGTGAGGAGGGACGTACTCTGGTGGCGGAGCTGGCGGAACAACTGGTCACGGCAGTCTCAGGGGTGAGCACGGTTGTGCACACGATCAACCGGCAGAAGGCGCAGGTTGCCAGCGGGCAGGAGGCGCATGTTTTATACGGTCCGGGCTACATCCACGACAAGCTCGATGAATTTACCTATCGCATCTCGGCGGCGTCTTTTTTCCAAACCAACACGCGCGGCGCCGAGGTGCTGTATCGCTACGTACGTGAATTTGCCGGGCTGACCGGCAGCGAGACGGTTTATGACCTGTACTGTGGCGCGGGCACCATCGGCATCTATCTCAGCCGCGATGCAAAACACGTCGCCGGGATCGAGCTGATTCCCGAAGCGATCGACGACGCCCGCATCAACGCGGAGCTGAACAAAGCGGGCAACTGTACTTTTCTCTGCGGTGATCTGAAAGACACCCTCGCAGAGCTGCGCACCAGTGGCAACAGCGTGCCTGCTCCTGATGTCATCGTTCTCGACCCTCCCAGAGCCGGTCTGCACCCGCAGGTCGTGGCGCAGGTCGTCGATCTGGCGCCACAGCGTTTTGTTTATGTGTCCTGCAACCCGGCGACCTTTGCCCGTGATGCCCGGCTTTTCTCTGACAGCGGTTTCGAACTGGTCAAAGTTCAGCCAGTGGATATGTTCCCGCATACGGCACATATCGAACTGGTCACACTGTTTACCAACACCCGGGGAAACCCGTAGAGATACACGGCCTCCTGTGGAGACGCACGGCCCTTCTCGTGGAGACGCACGGCCGTGCGTCTCTACGAGAATCCTCATTTCGGATAGCACATCATGACCTCTACAGCGACACGACATATTCCCCAGCGCACCTGCGTGGTCTGCCGGCAGGTGCGGCCGAAACCCGAACTGCTGCGCATCGCCCGGTTGCAGGGTGGCGAGCCGGCTTTTGACCCGCGTGCACGGTACGGCGGCCGTGGGACCTACGTGTGCGCGAATGAAAACTGCATCACCTTGTTGCACAAGAGAAAAGGGCTGGACCGCGCTTTCCGGCGTGCTTTCCCGGCTGCTGTTTATCAAAAAATCATCCAGGAAATGCTCGATTATGTGGCGACAAAAGATCATTAAACTCATCCATCTGTCACGCAAGGCCGGCAAAATGGCTGCAGGGCATTCCTCCGTTCATGCCATGCTCGAGCAGGGTAAAGTTGCCCTGCTTATCTTTGCTGAAGATTACAGCAGCGGCAGCGAGAAAAAAATTTTCAAAGGCATCGAAAGCGAGGTGCCGGTAATACGCCTGGGCACCTGCGCAGAACTCGGCAGCGAATTTGGCCGGGACTCTCTTGGCGTCATCGCTATTCTCGACAGCAACTTTGCCAGCGGTATTTTGAAATATGTGGAACAGGGCAGACAGGAAGAAGCAGAGGAATGAGGCATAAAGGCGAGCTCCGGCAGCATGCGCGTACGCTCAGAGCCGGACTGGCGACAGAGTTTCGGCACAGAGCCAGTCACGCCATCTGTGAACGCCTGATCGCCCGGCAGGAATTCATGCGTGCGCGCACTGTTGACGTTTTTATCCCCTTTGGCGACGAGGTCGATATCCTGCCGGCCATCCACAAGGCCTTTGCGGCAGGCAAAAGAGTTATCACGCAGCGCGTGCCTGCACACGGCCCACACCTGGAACACTATTTCATCGATGATCTGGAGGGCCTGATCCCGGGGCCTTTTGGCATTCCTGAACCAGACCCGGAAACATGTCCTCCGGCTGCTGTGTCCGAGGCAGACCTGATCATCGTGCCCGGATTGTTGTTTGACCGCCACGGCAACCGGCTCGGCTATGGCAAGGGATTTTACGACCGTTTTCTGGCCCGGACGCAGGCGGTAAACATCGCCGTGGCATTTTCAGCACAACTCATCGATGCCGTACCAGTCACGGCGCATGATATTCCGGTGGATATGATCATCACCGAGAAAGGCGTGCTCACTTGCCGGCAAAAGGATCCCAGCCAAAGCGTTTGAGATCGACCCGCCTGCCATCGACGACAACTCCCTCCCGCAACAGCAACTGGCGCTGCACCTGCGCACCGGCTGCGTGGGGAATACGGATACGTCCTTCTGCGCTGAGCACACGGTGCCACGGCACTTCATCGCCATCCGGGGCAGCACGCAGCACGCGCGACACATGCCGGGCATAGCCGGGGAACCCTGCAAGCGCCGCCACCTGGCCATAGCTGGCCACCCGGCCCGGCGGTATGCTGCATACCACCGCGACGATTTTCCGATAGAACTCCGTCTGCTGTACCTTTCCCGGCATGCGGCTCATTGCTGCGGCAACACCTCGCGCAGGACGCGTAGCGCATTCCCGCCCATGATTTTTTTGATATCATCGTGGCTGTAACCAGCACGCAGCAACCCGTCGGTCAGATAGATCATGCCGGTGGCATCAAAGGGGACCGAGACAGCGCCATCAAAGTCAGAACCGAGGGCGACGTGATCGATACCGGCGACGGACACAGTGTGATCGATGGCACGCACGATCGCTTCGACATCCGTACCGCATGTGGCGGTTTTGAAAAAAGCCACGCCGATGACTCCGCCGGTCGCTGCGATGCGCTGCAAATGCGCGTCGCTCACATTGCGCTCATTATCGCACGTGCCTTTGACGCCGGTGTGCGAGACAACGACTGGCCGGGTGACGACAGAGAGCGCATCATCGATCAGCCTGGGGGAGGCGTGCGCCAGGTCGAGCAGCATGCCCTTTTCTTCCATCCGTGCGATGACCTGCCTGCCGAACTCCGTCAAACCAACCGAAGGGTCGTCATGGGCTGAACCTCCGAGCTCGGTATTGAGAAAATGCGTCGGCGCCATCATCCGGATGCCGGCATCGAACAGGACATCGACATTGCCGAGATCACCCTCGAGCACCTGCATGCCCTCTACTCCAATCCAGCCTGCCAGCAGCGGAATGCCCGCAGTGCGCGCAGCGATGAACTCATCGACATCACCACTGGCCTTCAGCAGGATCACCGAATCAGCCGCCTGGGCAACGAAATCATGCATTTTCCCGGCCTGATACAGGGCACGTTCACGCAGGCTTGTCCACGTCCGCGGTGGCCAGAGCTCGGAAATACCCAGCAGTGTGATGATATCCCAGCGCCATGAGGGCTTGCCCGTAACCAGACTTGCGGGCACCTTGGAAACGATGGTGAAAGCCTGTGCCGCGTGGTTTCCATCCAGCATGCGTGGGAAATCCACATGGCCGCGATCAGCACGCTCGTTGGGATTGCGCTTCCACAGCAGCAGATCGCAGTGCAGATCGACGATGGTGAGCTGTGCGTGCAACGCCCGCGCCTCTGCTGAAGGCTCGGGAAAATCTTGTTCAATGACGCCGTTCGCATTGGCGTCAAACTGGCGTGGAAAAATCACGAAAAAGAAAACCAACCCAAGAATCAGTATCCCCAACAGTGCATACAGAACATAACGCATGGTACCCTCCTCCAGCCGGGAATTTATCAACTAATGATCCGACTTCACCCGATTTCTTCATAAAAAACGCTATGCGCAGGGAAAGTCAGAATAACAACATGGATACATATCTTCCCACGGTATGGCTCCTGCAGTGCAGCGCTCGTTTTTTCAGGGGCTGGGGAAGACAGACAAAGCGCAAATATCCCGATTTCAGCCCGGAGATGCAAAGGAAAGCTGACGCATCAATGTACAGTACCGGGCGGTTTTGCACTTTACGCTACGTTAGGTACAGCGGGAACCATGATTTTTTGCAGGGGCTGGGCACACGGGGTGTCAAACGCTGCCACATGCTGCAGGAGCGGTCTCGTTACACCGCAGGAGCGGTCTCGTTACACCGCAGGAGCGGATACGTTACACCGCAGGAGCGGATACGTTACACCGCAGGAGCGGTGTAACGAGAGAAAATGCGGGGGCGAATGCTCACTGCGTCACACCGCAGGAGCGGTGTGACGAGAGGGAAGTCCGGGAGTAGATGGATTCAATCCGGATTCAAAACATACCACAACGGATTTTGAAAGCGTTTTTTGCGGATCACTTCATAATGCAGATGCGGGCCGGTCGAGCGGCCGCTGTTGCCAACGCTGGCAATGACCTGGTGGCGTTTGACCTTCTGGCCTTGTTTGACCAGAATTTTCTGCAGATGGCCGTAACGGGTCAGGAGATTTTTGCCATGCCGGAGCACGACGACTTTGCCGAGGGATTCGTTCGGCGCGTATTTATTGCGCACCAGGACAACGACGCCATCGGCCGGCGCCAGCACATCCGTGCCCTCGCGTGCGATGATATCGATGCCGTTGTGCATCTTTTCTTCCTGCGTGAACGGGTCTTTGCGCTTGCCAAAACCGCTGGTGATGCGGCCATTTTTGACCGGCAGGATAGAAGGTGTATGCAGGCGCAGATTCGAATCATCGCTGAGGCGCTTCTCCGTCTCCAGCAGATCAGCGTACAGAAAACTGATACGCTGCTGCAGGGCATCGAAATGTTCCTGGTCGCGCAGGACATCATCGACAATATCACTGCCGGCCAGGGGCTGCGTGTCGGGATACTCCCCTCCCCCCATGCCTGCGTTCCAGGTATCTTCATCAAAAGCCGGCAGAGAAGCAAACATACGCAGTACATCGCTCTTTTTCTTGAGGGTATTCAGTTGTGCATCGATGCGGCGGGCTCGCGCATCGAGCTGGGCCAGCGAGGTACGCAGATAGCTGTTTTCCTGCTCGAGGGCACGCAGCTCTGCCGCCTCCTGGTAGCGTTTCACCACGAACTGGGCCGAGGCGGAAATGACAGCGAGGAGAAGAAGCAAAGAGACGGGTAGCGCAATAAACTTTACCAGCGACAGAGTCCTGGCATGAAAAACATTCTGTTCGGAATCAAAATAGATGAGGCGCATGCTGTATTTTCAGGGCTGAACATCGTTATGAGGATCATGTAATTTCCCTGATATATCGGACAGCACAAGCGGGGGCACAGAGGGTGATGACATGAATTTAACATATTCATGTTCTGTCACGGGAGACTATGCGGAACAGAGGGATGGCCGGTGCCCGGGACCGGCCGGAGGGCAAAAAATTCGCAGCGAACCTGCCCGTTTCAGCAATCCGGGAACAGGTCCTTCGCAGCGCTGACGACGCGGGCTATCGCATCATCGATCGGGCCTTCGGTGCGCGCGCCGGAAGCAAATTCATGGCCGCCACCGCCATACTGCCGGGCCAGAGCATTCACCGAGATATTCCCCTGGGACCGGAAGCTGATCTTGACATCGCCATCTTCGAGTTCGAGGAAAAGCAGGGCGACCTCGACGCCGCGTATCGTACGCGGGAAATCCGAAAAGCCCTCGGTGTCTTTCATGGTTGTCCCCACGTCAGCGAGCATGGCCTGGGTGACGTACATCCACGCCAGCCGGCCTTCGCAGCCGAGGGTGAGGTTATCCAGCATGCGCGCCATCAGTTTCACCCGGGTGAGCGGCTGGCTCTCGTAAATTTCGCGATAGATGCGCTGGCGGTCGATCCCCTGCTCCATCAGCTCAGCAGCGATGCGCATGACGCGGGGGGAGGTGTTGGAAAAACGAAAATTGCCGGTATCTGTCAGAATTGCCGTGTACAACGCCTCGCAGATGGGCACAGTCATCTTTGCCTTCAGCCCTGAAAACAGCTCGAACAGCAGCTCCCCGGTCGAGCTGGCCTGTGGATGGATGATATCCACATCAGCGAACCGGCCTTCGCGCAGGTGATGGTCTATGCATACTTTCTCGATCGGCAGGGTCTTCACCAGCTCGCCGAGCTCGCGCAACCGTTGCCAGTCACTGATATCGAGAATAAAAAGCACGTCGGAGCTGGTGAGCAGCTCGATATGCTGCCGGGCGTCGAACTGCTGCATCATCTTCTTCGGATCGAGGAAATGGAAGGTCTCCGGCGTCGGGCTGCTGTTGAGGATGCTGACCTGCTTGCCGCACTGCTGCAGGTAGCGGGCAAAGGCCATTTCCGACCCAAGGGCATCGCCATCCGGGTTAACGTGCGTGGTGAGCACAAACCTGTTGTACCGTTCGATAATCTGCCGAACCTGTTGTATTTCTGACTGTTGCAACATGAGTATTTTCTTCTGAGTTAAGGTGGAGTGAGCGTGCCCTGTTTTTTCGGGGTCTGAAAGACGGAATTGGGCTATTTCACTTCAAAGTTTATATGCCGGATACTGATATTGCTGCGTTCGTCATGAATTTTGATCGTCATGGTGTGCGGGCCTTTTTTCAGCTCTTTGGTATCGATGGTGAACGATTCCTCCCGCGTGTCAGCGATGCCGTCCTCGGGCAGCAGTTTTTGCCACTCTTCTGTATCCACAGCATACCAGGCAGCACCGATACGGCTGGCGGCATCCCGGGCGGTAAAACTCACGGTGCCGGCGCGATAGCGCAGTGCTCTGATCTCCGGGCCGGTATTATCGACCACAATTTCTGCGCTGACCTTTTCCGCGCTCAGAGCCGTGGCCGGAGTGTTGCTCCTGACATCACTGGCGACGATCCTGATGCGATAGCTGCCGTCTTCCATGGTGCGCGTATCCCAACTGTACACACTGCCGGAATATTCGCTGACCATTTCCCGCCACACCTGCACACCGCCACCGCGATAGTACAGAGTGAACTGCAACGCATCCTCGTTGGCATCATCCGCATCCCAACTGATGGACTGGAATCCCTGCTTGCGTGTTTTTTTGCCTTTGCGCGTGCTGCCGCTGTCATCATCGCCTTTCTTCTTGCGCTTGCCGTTGGCAACAGCCTCCAGCCAGGCGTCTCCGGGGTTGTGCACGGTGATGCTGCGGATACGTGGCGGTACATTGTCCTGCCGATAACCGAGACTCACCTCATCGACGCTGGCTCCGCGCTGCAACACAACCCGCCACTGCAGAAAACGGGCTGGCGGCGCTGATATCGGGCTGCCCTGCGCCACACCATCGAGACGCTGCCACTCGCTCCAGGTGTTATCCGGCTCACTGCTGTTGCCGCTGCGCACGGAGAAGACTACTTTCCCCTGCCCCTGCCACGACAGACTGCCCCAGCGTGAGCGCACATCGGTATCGAGCACCGGCGAGAGATAGCTGCCACTTTTCACCGGGCCGGCATCAACCCGCAAAGCGCCCCCCTGATTGGCTGTCGCAAGATACACTGCTTTGCCATCGACTAAAATATGTGTGATCTGTGAGGCCTCGGTATCGAGCAGCAAACTGATGTCACCCTCCGGGCTGATCGCATAGAGCAGGCCTTTATCGCCTGTTCCGGCCAGCAGAGTCCCGTCCGGCCGCCGTGCCAGTGATTGCAACTGCTCGTACGACCGGCCCCAAAAATTCTCTGCCACACCGCGTGAAGAGATGTGATAGAGCGCTCCCTTCCTGCCAGAACCTCGCGCCGAACCCGAGGGAGCAGAGCCACCGCCCTGCTCTTCCTTACCTTCGACGACCAGAGCCGTAACACTGACCGAGCCTGATCCGGGAGCGGGCAAAGCAATGCGCTCGCTGGCGCCTGCCGCCCAAACGCCCCCATCACCATCTGGTACGACTGCGAAAATCTCCGTCTGCCGGGTGTCATAGAAAACAAACCCTTTGCCGCGGGCATCGATGTGAAAAATCAGGCCGTTATCTGCAGAGCCGGCGTAAAATCCGCCTTTGCCGTCAGGAGCCAGAGAGCGTATGTGTAACTCTTCACTCTCGAACCAGAGCGATGGACTCCCCTGAGCGGTGATTCTCCAGACAGCGCCGGGCGTGCCCGTTGCTGCGAACAGCGCCGTACCGTCCCAGTACAGGTCCCAGACATAACCGGCATCGAGTTCAGCGATCTGCTCAGCGGCTCCGTTGCGCACACGATAGATAACTCCACCGGGAGATGGAGCAAAATATACATCTCCACCTGCAGCCGTCAGAGCAAAAATATGCGCGCTGTCACTGGTGAAAACCACCTGCTGGGAGCCATTGTCCTCTACGCGCAGCAACGTTGCCGGACTGCCACCGGCAAGCCAGGTTGCCCGGCCTGAACGGGCGACACGCCAAATCTGCTCCAGCTCCGTCATGGCCACAGTGCCAACCCGCGGTGCGGGGCGCAGCACACCATCATGAGAGATAGCAACCCCTCTGCTCTCTCCTTTTCGAAAATCACGAAAGGAAGAATAGGTTTTGATCGTCGTTTCAGTTGCGGCCACGCTGCCGGCAAAAAGGAACAACAGGGTCAACGAAAAAAGCTTGCGCATGGTATCATCCTGAAAAAATGTGATTATTCTTTTGTCAATTGCACGACCTGCACGCCTTCCACCATCACGGGTTTGCGCACGCGGGCTTCGAAGATAGCGCGGTCACGGGTAGCCGTCACGTTGCCTTTGTTGCTCTTGCTCGTAAGCACGGAATACAACGAGGGCGGCAGCCCCGGCAGCTCGGTACCCGAAACGACGACACCGCGATCGCGGGCACGCACCTGTACGACCAGCTCATCGTTGCGATAGCTTCTTTTGAGAATCTGCATCAAATGTGCGAAGGACACAGGGGCATATTTAGCAGCCATGCTGCGGCTTTCATATTTGCTCACCGATGGCCCGCCGCCAACAACGATCTGTACCTTACGCGCCGTGGTGTTTGCCGGAATGTGAACACGTACGGAACCAGTCATTTCCTCTCCCTGCCAGGGTCTCAAACTATAGTACACGGTCAGGGAGTCCCCGGGCCGGAAGCGGGTTCTGTCAGCCCATACTTTTGCAATCTTTGCCGAACGCCGTCCGGGCTGGGAACGGAACGTCAGTTCGATAGCTTTCATCTGCACATCGTGAAAGGCATTATTGGTGATAGCCGCAAGCGTGGCGGCGATCTGTCCGGAGCTGTGCAGTGAGCTGTTGAGGAAAGAAAAAACCGGTAACGGCTGATATCCCGGGTAGAGATTACCCAGGTCGAGGGTGTCGCCATTCTCCAGGGCAACGAATCCGCTTACCGTAAGCGTATTACCGCCCGAGCCGAGCCGGGCTGATTCAAGGCCGGAGAGCAGGGCCAGACGCAGCAGCAGCGGCTGAAAGGATTTCAGCGTTTTTTCCCGCGCGAGCGCAAAGTGAAAATCCTGCCTGTCGTTCTGCTCAGAAATGTACTCCATCGCCACGGGAATCATCTCCGGCACAGCGCCTATTGAGCCCATGATCCCTGTGGTGCGATCCTGGTGCAGTGTGCCGACGATCTTGCCGGTCAGGGACATTTTTTCCGAGTGCAGCGAGCTGGACATGGTCGCCATGATGCGCGCCCGCGCCATGGGAATTTCCACAGCACCGTTGCCGAAGAAGGGATGCCCAAAACCGAGCACGCGATCGCCCTGACGCCATGTCACGGTTCCGGTTGCGGCGATACTCATATCCCCGGACATGAGCACGGCTGCCACTGGCGCACCGGGCACGAGGGGGCCGCCGAGGTCATCCTGGCTGCTGCTGCCTCCGCGTACCGGTTTGAATCCCGTTCCCGCCAGCATTTTTTCCGCCAGCGATACGCTGCCCGGTGTGAACCCGGCCATGGATAACGGCAACGGCAGTTGCTGCACCTGAGCCGAGGCTCCCTGCTGAAAAGGCAGTGCACTGGTAAACAGCTCCCACGTCGCCGGCTCAACACCGAGCGCTGCCATGAGAAAACGGCCGCCGGCTGCTTCTGAAGCCACGCTGCCCAGTTCAGCCGCACGGGCTTTTTCATGGTCAAAAATCTCGAGCATCTCGCTGATCGGGGTCACACCCATCAAAGGGTCTTTGACGAAATTTGCAAAAGAATAGGCGATCGCTCCGGCGATTTTACCATCAAAATACACCGGGCTTCCGCTCATACCCGAAGTCGGCCCGTGGAAGACGGCGTTTTCACTCAGCAGCCGGATGATGATCACATCCCGGCCGGGCAGAAAATTGCGCCAGATATCGACAATTTCCAGCTCAAAGGATTCGATTTTATCCCCGCTGTAAACGGTTTCGGAGGTTCCACGCATACCCGGCTTGAGTTGCTCAACAGGGATGATTTCCTGCGCGGCGAGACTGGGAGTAAACAAAAGGGTGAGTAAAAAAAAGATGAGTGAACGATATTTTCCTGACATAAAATCTGTTTTCACTTCCTGTCTGAAGATGAAAGGGAAAGGAGGTTGGTTTCGTATCCGTGCGCTATCACGGCCCGGACACGACTCC
>WFTM01000395.1 GCA_015485525.1 Candidatus Zhuqueibacterota bacterium
AAAGCGCGCACCCTTGAGCTGACGGTTGCCAAAGGCCCCCTGAAACTGGCTGCCTCCCTGAAAAAGGAAACCATGCTTCCGGCCAAATCGCTGATGCAGGTACAGTCGATTACAAAACTCGAGCAGAGTAAAAACCCCGGTTTGCAGCTCGCATTCAGCGACGAGCTCGACCCGCGCCAGAATCTCGCCGGGCTGATCAGCATCGAACCAGAGGTAGGGGTGACGCTGACACGTTCCGGCCGCGAGGTGCTCATCTCAGGGAATTTCGAGCACGGCAGCCAGTACACCCTGACTGTGCATCCCGGCATCCGCAGCCGCTGGGGGACGAAAACGCAAAAAACCATCAACCGCCCGATTGTATTTGCGGACAAAAAACCACGCCTGCGCTTTTCCGGTGATGGCGTCATTCTGCCCGCTGCCAACAAACGCAGACTCCGCTTCCAGACGCTGAATCTCGAACGGGTTTATGTCGAAATCAAACGCGTATTCGAGTCAAACATCGGCCAGTTTCTGCAAACAGAGCAGCTCGACAGCCGCCGCACACGCAACAGGTCGTTCAACAACATGTACGTCAACCGGGTTGGGGTTATCGTCGTGCAGGATACCCTCATCATCGGCGACACGCGCAACAAATGGCTGCAGCATGAGCTGAACCTCGCCCCCTTGCTGGATAAAAACAAGCGCGGGCTCTACCTGGTCAAACTGTCCTTTGGCCGCGATGACATGCTTTACGGCCAGGGAGATGAAGCCCGGCAACAATACTATTACGGGCCGGACTACTACAGCAACCCGCTTTCCCCCGGCTATGTATATGCCCACGGCGCGGTGTACAAACCCATATTGCTCAGCGATATCGGCCTGACCCTGAAGCAGGCCGGAGAGGACTATCTCATCCTGGCCACGAACATCGAGGATGCTGCGCCCATCAGTGGTGTTCGGATCAGCCTGCGCAGCCTGCAGAACCAGGAGCTGGCTGCCGGCACCACCGGTTCTGAGGGTACGGTCACCTTGTCCGGCATCCGCCAGGATGTCTTTTACGTCCTTGGGGAGCTCGGTGAGCAGCAAAGCGTGCTCAAGCTCAATGAAATGGCGTGGAATAATTCGACATTCGAGACAGGTGGTGTCGAGAGTTCAGCAGAGGGTCTCAACGCGTTTATCTATACCGAAAGAGGTGTGTACCGGCCAGGCGATGACATCAACCTGTCAGTCATCGTGCGCACTGCGGAGGGCAGCTTCCCGCAAGACCACCCCCTTTCACTCCGGTTGTACAATCCGCGCAACCGGTTGATCGTTGAAGCTGTGCAGCGCCGTGCGCGCGACGGTTTTTATTCATTTGCCCTGAGCACAGCAGACGATGCACCGACCGGGATCTGGCGTGCTGAAATCAACGCCGGCAGCCGAACATTCCAGCACAGAGTGCGCATCGAAACCGTGGCTCCGCAACGGCTGAAAGTCAGCATCGAGGCAGAAAAAAGCGAGCTGCACAAAAGCGATCGCGAGCTGCGCTTCAGCGTGATCAGCAACTGGCTCTTCGGCAATCCCGCAGCCGGGCTGGATGCATCGGCAACAGTAACGCTGGCGCCCACGGAGTTCAGCCCCGAGGGCTGGCCCGGCTACAGTTTTCGCAACGAGACGGTGGAGTATCCTGCCAAAACCCTGACTATTTTTGGCGGTAAACTCGACCAGCAGGGCAGAGCCACCGTGCGCTGGGCGCTGCCGGACATGGCTGAGGCACCGTCGGTCATGCAGGCGAAAATCTCCGCAACCGTACTCGAAAAAGGGGGGCGCCCCAACACCTATTCGCAGATCGTGCGCATCCATCCTTTCGATTATTATGTTGGGCTGAAAAAGCCGGACCTGAGCTGGGGCTATGCCAATACCGGTGAGGAGCTCGAACTGCAGGCAGTGCTGCTCGACACACGGGGGGAACCTGTTGCCGGGCGCGAGCTGCGCCTGCGCATCTACCGCGGGCGGGACTATTGGTGGTGGGAGTATGATTCCTTTGATGATTTCCGATTGAAATTCCGTACGGATTCCGAGACGCGCCTGCTCGAGGAACGGACACTGGTCTCTGCAGCAGCGCCATTGAAGATTCCATTCACGCCGGAGCAGAAAGGACAGTACCTCATCGAGCTGCAGGAAGATGATGGCCACCGCGCTGCTTTTTTCATCGAATCCTGGCCGTGGGGCGCTGCGCCGCAATCGATGAAAGATGCCGGCAATCTCACCCTGAAAGCAGACCGAAGCAGCTATTCTCCCGGACAGACAGCGACCGTTTCATTTCTCGCGCCAGACCAGGGCACGGTGTTTTTCTCGCTGGAGAAAGGTGATGAGGTGCTCGAGCGCAGGATTTTAACACCATCACCACGCGATGGTGAAATGCAGATACAAGTTCCGATCACTTCAGGGATGTTGCCCAACGTGTACGCTGCGGTATCAATTATCCAGCCGCACAGCCGAACCGCAAACGATCGCCCCCTGCGCATGTACGGCATCCTTCCGCTGATGGTCGTGGACAGCACAACACGCCAGGAGCTGGTTCTCTCCCTGCCCGATGAGCTGGAATCCGGTGAACCGTTCCGGGTTGAGCTCCAGACCGCAGATGAAAAACCGACGCAGGTTACTGTTGCTGTCGTCGATGAGGGTCTGCTCGCTCTCACCGGCTTTCGCACGCCGGAACCCTGGAGGCATTTCTATAAAAAAGTCCGCCTCGGCGTGCAGACTTATGATCTCTTCTCCTTTGTTCTCGGTGCCAACAAGGGGGATATCTTCCGTACGTTTTCCATCGGAGGCGATTTCGCAGCAGAACGGATGGCGGCACTCGATTTTAACGACAGGACGCCGGAGGAAGCGCGTAAAGCCAAACGCTTCAAGCCGGTTTCCCTCTTTCGCGGGCCGTTGATGACCGACGAAAACGGCCGGCTCACACTCGATTTCGACATGCCGGACTATATCGGTGCCGTAAGGGTGATGGCCGTGGCAGCCAACCGCGACCGATATGGGCACGCGGACAAAACCGTGCCGGTGAAAAAAGATGTGATGCTGGTACCTTCTCTGCCGCGCGTGCTCGGCCCCGGTGACAGCATCAGCGTTCCGGTGACGGTTTTCACCATGCGCGACGGTATCGGCAAAGTCGAGCTCGCCATCGAACTCGACGGCCCCATCGAGCTGCTCAGCCCGGCACGGCACACCCTGAATTTCGACAAACGCAGCGAAAAAGATGTTTCGTTTACCCTGCAGGCACGCGAAGCCATCGGCCAGGCAAAAATCACCTTCATCGTGCGCTCGGCGCGGGCTGCCTGGCGTACCAGTACCGACATCGAGATCCGGCCTTCCTCTCCCCTTTTGGTCGAAAGTACGGATTATAAAATCGCTCCCGGCGAGAAGCTCACCCTTGAGCTCCCGGATAAAGGGATGCCGGGTTCGAACCGGGCCGTGCTCTCCCTGAGCCTGCGCCCGCCCATGGACATCGACCGCCGTCTGGGACAGTTGATCCGTTATCCGTACGGATGCATCGAGCAGATCGTGTCAGCTGTTTTCCCGCAGTTGACCCTCAGCTCGTTCATATCCGATGGCAGCCTGGCAGGCTGGACCCGGGAGCAGATCGACAAAAACATCAACGCAGGGATTCAGCGCCTGCGGGCATTTCAACGGCTCGATGGCAGCTTTTCCTACTGGCCGGGCTCTGATCAGGCATCTGATTGGGGAAGTAACTATGCCGGGCATTTTCTCATCGAAGCAAGGCGGCTGGGCTATAATGTTCCGGAGACGTTACTCGCCCCGTGGCTGCGCTATCAGCAGAAAAAAATCCGCTCGACGCGACTGCCGCTGTTATCGCGCGTCTATAAAGCCTACCTGCTGGCCCTTGCGGACAAGCCAGCCTACAGCACCATGAATTTGTTGAAGGAAAACAACCTGCGCGACATGAACGATACCGAAAAGTGGCTTCTGGCCGGTGCCTATAAAATCGCCGGCGTCGATCGGGTGGCGGAGGCGATTCTGCGCGACACCGGCACCACAGTCCGCAACTACAGAGAGCGCGCGCAGACCTATGGCTCCACCCTGCGCGATCAGGCGATTATCCTGGAAAATATGGTGCTGGCCGATCGCATGGACGAAGCCAGCCAGATCGCGAAAACAATTGCCGCCACGCTCTCCAGCGACCTGTGGTTATCCACCCAGGAAACCGGCT
>WFTM01000396.1 GCA_015485525.1 Candidatus Zhuqueibacterota bacterium
CAGCGCCGGGCGTTGCAATGTACATATCCGGCCGCAGCGCTGTTTCGGGGAGCAGATTTTCAGCATCGAGGGCCATGAGCAGGCGTTCGATCCCTGCCGCAAAGCCAACCGAAGGCGTTGGCTTGCCACCGAGTTCCTGCGCGAGCAGATCATAGCGGCCGCCACCGCCGAGGGCGTTTTGTGCTCCAAGGCTGCTGCCGATAAATTCATAGGCTGTGTAGGTATAGTAATCCAGACCGCGTACCAGCCGGTGGTCGATTTCAAAAGCAACGTCGTTTTCTTCCAGCATGCGCAGCACGGCACGGAAATGCTCCTCCGCGGCCGGGGTCAGGTTGTCGATCATTTTCGGCGCGCCGGCGGTTATTCTGCGACACTCAGTTTCCTTGCAGTCGAGAATCCGCAGCGGATTCTGCTCGTAGCGCTCCTGGCATGTCCGGCACAGCGCATCGAAGTGTGGCTTGAGCCATTCTTTGAGCACGTTTTTATAGTTCACCCTGCTTTCGGCATCACCGACGCTGTTGATTTTGAGCACAAAGGAAGACAGCCCCAGCGCACGATAGATATCCATGCCGAGCAGGATGGTCTCCACATCTGCCTCAGGCATCGGCGAACCGATAATTTCAGCGCCAAACTGGTGGAACTGGCGAAAGCGGCCGGACTGGGGATTTTCCTGGCGGAAAAAGGGCGAAATATAGTACAGCTTGTTCACTGGCCGGGCTACGGTCAGGGAGTGCTCGATGACCGCCCGCATTACCGGAGCCGTGCCCTCGGGCTTCAGAGTGAGGGATTTTTTACCGCGGTCTTCGAAGGTGTACATCTCCTTGGAGACGATATCCGTGAGCTGGCCGATACCACGGGCGAACAGGGCGGTTTCCTCGAAAATCGGGGTGCGGATTTCGTGGTAGCCGTAGCGGTGCATGATGTCGCGGATCGTATTTTCCACGAATTGCCACTTTTCTGACTCTGGCGGCAGGATATCCTGTGTGCCTTTTATTTTCTGAATTTTTTGCATGATGTTCTGTTCTGACTGAAATTGGTTCCCGGGCTCTCTGTTGTCCCGGCCTGTTGGCAGTGTGATGATAACCTGGAAAGACGAGGGATAGTTCATGTGGGGGAAGCGGCTGGCTTCACACGCTGCGCTGCATAGATAGCGCGGTGGAGAAAGCAGGAAATGCAGGTGACATGCTCGTGGCCTCAGGCCTCGAAATTCCTCTCCTCTTCCCGTCCCACTTCTTCGAGCACCTCCTCTGCGGATGTGGCCTTCAGCAGCTTTTCCTTGAGCTCACCCATGTGCATCAGGCGCGAAATACGGCTCAGCGCTTTGAGATGCGGGCCGGTTTGCCCCGGAGGCCCGACGAGAAGCCAGATGAGGCGCACAGGTTCCTTGTCGATCGAATCGAAATCGATGGGCTCGGCGCTGATTCCCAGAGCGGCGACGATCACCGGAGCTGCATCGCTTTTGCCATGCGGAATGGCCACGCCTTCTCCGACGCCGGTACTCATCACGGCCTCGCGGTCGAGGATGGCTTTGAGCACGGCATCACGGTTGGTGATGCTGCCGGCTTTGTCCAGCAAATCGACGAGTTCTTCGATCACCCGGCTCTTCTCACGGTTTTCGAGGGGCACTTTGATGGTTTTTTCCGAAAGTATATCTGCAAGTTTCATCATTCTGACTCCAGCCCCGTCTCGAAAAGGTACGTCCTTTTACCAGGGGATCACACCTCTATAGTTATCTTGATCTATGATATCCCGATTTCTGTGTTGAATCGGCTACGTACCGGCTATAGGCTTCCAGTGATTTTAGTACATCGCTCATTCTAATACGCTGGCTGATGTCGCATCATGCGCGCCAAATCTCGCTCTTCCAACTGCTGGTTATATGCCTGCTTTCGCCGCAACCACACCTCATATATCCCCTTCCAGCGGCTAAAGTCCGTCCGCGTCTCATCATATTCTTCCAACTCGCCAGCTATCAGCGCAGCATAGAAGTCTTCGCTCAACACGCCATACTTTTCTTCATAATAGAGCGTCAACCGTCTCTCCAGCAGTTTCATTTCGAGTACCAACTCGTAGACGTTCATACCGCTCTCTCGTCTTCGTTTTATCAGTATCCCGATTGTTCCGGCGCGCAGCGCAGCGGTGTGAATAAACCGGGTTTCATCTTCTGCCTGGAAAGCTGCTACAATATAATATTATCGGCCTGTTTTGCAATTAAATTCTCCTGCCGTTCGGCCCGTAGCGGTAGCCGTAAAAAAGCAGAGCGAAAATCAGCAGTGAACTGATTATCGTCAGCCAGACACCGGTGGTAAACGCGGTGGAATGGTAGTAAAAAACGACCTCGTGTTCTCCGGCAGGCAAGGCGACGGCGCGGAACGCATGGTTGGCTGTGAGCACCTCCTGCTCCCGGCCATCGACGCGGACATGCCAGGCCGGGGGATAATGGGTGTCCGAAAGAACGAGCAGTTGTGGCTGCTGTGCCCGGGTTTTGATGCGAACCTCCTGCAGGCCATACTTTTCGATTGTGGCGCTTGCTGTGCTGTCAGGAACAGGCTGTATCTGTGGCTGCTTTTTGAGAATGACCGACTGCGCCGGGTCGAATCCTGCTGACACAAAGCGCAACACAGCATCACGGGCATTCTCGATGACCTCATAGGTGCCGATCATCAGCGCCCTGGGCAAGACCTCTGTATTCTCGTAAACGATGATATCGATCGCTTCGCCACCGACGGCGAGCTTGCCCTGGGCACGCCCCTGCAGAGCCGGCTCAGGGATGGAATGTGGGGTGATCACATATTTCACATTGAGAAAATTCAGGAGTTTTTGATCTGCCCTGCGCCGCTCTGCCGTGGTCTTGGGGTCGGTGTATTTCAGCAGATACTCGCGTTCGATCCGGCTGGCATCGAGGATGTCCTGATAGGCACGCGGTTTTGCCGGATGATAGCCGCCGATGGACTGGATATCTTGCGCGGCCCAGCGCACTTCCTTGAACAGGCGCTCGACGGGGAAAATGCGAAACAGGTCCTGGTCTTTTTTGAGAAATTCGGTCACGCCGTCCGGCTTGAGAAACTCCTCGTGGAGCTGTGCCGGGCTCGGCTTGTTGAAATCGTAATCCACGGACCAGAGATCGACAAGGGTGATGATGAAGATCAATACTGCAAAAGTCGCTGGTTTGAGCGAGCGTTTCAGGGCAAGGGCAGTAAGGCTGGAACCTGCGGCCAGCCACAGGCTGACCAGCCAGTAGTCGGCAAAGAACGTGTCGAACCGTACCCGGTTCACCTGAAAGGCAAACTCTTTTGGCAATCGGGGGTCTGCCGGGTAAATGCCCTGCATAAAGCTGAACAACGAATCTTTCAGAACCGTCGCGATGAGCGCCAGGGCGAGCACAGCTCCGGCAGTGATGAACAATTTTTTAATCAGCGTTTTCGCCGCAGTTTTTTCTGAATGTTCGCGGATTTTCTCTACCAGCCAGTGCAAACCAAAGCCAGCCAGCACTGCAAAACTGAACTGAACCAGCACAAGGATCATCACCGGCACCCGGAATTTGTTGAAAAACGGCAGGAGGTCATACAGCAGCCGGTAAAAAGGGGTGTATTTGCCGAAGGAAACCAGAAGAGCCAGGACGATGACCACGCCGAGAAAGCGCACCAGCGGTTTGCGCACGCGGATCAGTGCGACCAGCGCCAGCACAAAAACCAGGATACCCATATAGTTGGTGTGTTCTGTAAACGGCATCTCGCCCCAGTAGTTCGGGAAACCGCGAAAACCGTAACCGTAGCCGTAAAAGGATGGGATGATGAACGTCAGTATTTCCTGCGGCGGGAACGACCACTGTGTTGCATAGTCGAAGCCCACGCCGGTGTCGCCGGCATCTGCGGCCAGAACGGAAGGCACGCCCCTGATCGAATAGTGCCCATATTCATAGATGGGCAGAAGTTGCATGGCAGACATGCTCAGACCGGCGACGAGCAGAAAAATCACTTTGCCGAGCAGAGGCAGGAGTTGTGCGTGTTCTTTGTTTTTCACATGACTGACGACGAGCCAGATGATCCAGGTGCCGAGCAGCATCCAGGTATAGTAGATGATCTGTATATGCGCGCGTTGAAACTGGATACCGACCAGCAGGCCTGCAAGGCCGAAGTACAGCAGGCCGCCGCGATCAAAAAGACGATTGACAGCCCAGAAAACCAGCGGTAACAGCGCGGTTGCCATCATCTGCGACCCGTGGCCTGCTGTTTCCATCACGATCAGATAGGGCGTGAACATAAAGGCAAAGCCGGCTAACAGAGCAGGGGTGAAATCGACTTTCTGATCCCGCAGCAGGAGATAGACGCCGAACCCGGCAAAGGGATAATGGATGATGTGCCAGAGCAGTTGCGGCAGCTCGATGATTTTGTTGATCAGATCGAGGGGCAGATAGGGCAGATAGGTGTAGGGCATGTACAACAGCCCGGCAAAGCTGGGCATGCCGGCAAAGATATGCGGCGTCCACTGCGGATAGATGCCCTCGTTTTCAAAGACGCTTTTCAGAACGTGGCCAATGGCAGCAGGGAGTCGCTGATCGCCGGAGATGAAGATTTTGCCACCGAACAGAACGTCGTAAAAAAAGATCACTGTAAAAAAAGTATAGATACCCAGGGCTGCGGCATGCGGGTGCGCTGCGATGAGCTCCTGGACGGACTGTTGACGGGCGGGTTTTGCGGCTTTTGCACCGGAAGACTTCTTTTTCCTGGCCATGAGGTCGATCCTGAATTGGTTCTGGCGTTTTATCCTGTTGGCTTTGCAGACAGGCTGGTATGGAAAAACAGACGGGAATGTAACACAATTGTGCAGGAAATGCAAAGAAGACTGTTTGAAACAGGCCGTTTCAAAGAAAAAATTACAGCACTGAGGGGCGATGGGCCGGGAATGACAGCGTGGTGCTCATTTACAAGAATGCTCCTGAAACAGGTGCCGTGCAGCCCGGTCTCTCCCCTGTGTTTGAAAAGCGATTGCCTTCACCTGAAATAATTCGTAAAATGGAAACCGTTTTTCACACACAGCAGAACGGCCACAGGGCGTATGCTCTGATCCTCTACTTTACTCATTTACTCAGGATGTGCCGGTTGACAGGGTTGGGTGGCGGTGACGTTGAAGTGGTGTGACGAGATGAGAGACGAAAATTTCAGTGAGTTCATGACGAAAGAAAAAAGCACAAGCCCCCTGGTTTTCTGCATCATCCTGAACCTCAATGGCCGCGATGACCTGCTGGAAACTCTGGCCTCGGTCTCGTCGATCGCGTACTCTGATTTTCGCGTGGTTGTGGTCGATAATGGTTCAACAGACGGCAGCCAGGAGGCTGTGCGCAGCCGCTTCCCCGGGGTGACGCTGATCGATACAGGAGAAAATCTCGGCTTTGGTGGCGGCAACAATGTCGGGATGAAATATGCCCTTGACCAGGGTGCTGAGTGGATTCTGTTGCTGAATAATGACATCACGGTTTCGGCCTCATTGATCGACGAGCTGCTCGCAGCAGCGGCAACAGATGAAACCATCGGCGCTCTTTGCCCGAAAATTTATTACTACGATCGTCCGGATGTGTTGTGGTATGCTGGCGGCAAAATTTCATTTTTCGCTGGTCTCATATCACACCGCGGGCTGCGCCGGAAGGATCGCGGCCAGTACGACAGGATTGTCGATACGGACTATATTACCGGGTGTGCTTTTATGGTTCGGGCAACGGTTTTGCAGCAGGTCGGGCTTTTTGATCCAGTGTATCATCCGGCCTATGTGGAGGACGCTGATCTCTCCCTGCGCATACAGCGCGCCGGGTTTCGTACGGTGTTTGTGCCTGCCGGCAAGGTCTGGCATAAGGTATCTGCCTTCAGCGGCGGCGGCATGACCGCGATGAAAACGCGGCTCAAGATCATCAATACGCTGACTTTTTTTCGCCGCTACAGCCGGTGGTACCATTGGCTGACGATCCCGTGGTTTATCGCTGCGGGCAGTGTGTTTTTTCTCGTGCGGGAACTGCTCAGGGGAAATTTTGAACTGGTAAAGGCGCTGGTCAGTGGCATGGTTGCAGCGCTGAAAAAACAAAAGACAGGATGAAAACGTGTCCGGGAAAACGATCATACTCGCTTCGACATCTCCGTATCGCAACGCATTGCTGCAACGCCTGAAGATGCCCTTTGAGACGGTACATCCGGATTGCGATGAAAAACCGGATGGTGATGAGAACCCCTATGAGTACGTCCGGCGGCAGGCGGCGGACAAGTGTCGCAGCGTCGCCCGCGGCAGGCGCAACGCCGTGGTCATCGGTTCTGATCAGATCGCTGTGCATGAGGGTGCAATTCTGCGCAAACCGGGGACGATGGAGAACGCAGTGGCGCAATTGAAGAAGCTGCGCGGCAAAACGCACACGCTGTACACCGCTCTGCACATCATCGATACCAGCTCGGAGCAGGAGTATGATCACACCGAAAATGCGCTTTTGACCATGTACGCCGGCCTCGATGATGCCGCATTGCTGCGCTACTGCGAGCTGGATCAACCCCTGGATTGCGCAGGTGCCTACAAACTCGAGAGCCTGGGTATCTCGCTGTTTTCAGAAATTAACTGCCGTGACTGGACAGCGATTACCGGATTGCCGCTGATCGCCGTTGTGCGTATCCTGCAGCGCTGCGGGGTACCGGTACCATGATCGAATTCAACGATTTCATCGCCGGTTTTGGCCTGTATGCCGGGACGTTTATCTTCTGTTTTCTGAGCGGGTTTATCCCGGTTTTCAATGCGGAAGCCTGGCTGGTGGCTGTTTCGGCGATCTCGCCGTTGCACGTCGCCATTCCGTTGATCATTCTTTCTGCTCTTGGACAGATGGCCGCCAAAATTCTGGTCTTTCTCGCCGGCCGTTCGGGCCGTAAAATACCGGCAGGCAAATACAAGGACAAACTAGAGCAGACACGCGAAAAATTTGAGCGCTGGCATGGCAGGAGCGACTTGTTTGTCTTTATCAGTGCTTCCACGGGTTTCCCCCCTTTTTATGTCATCAGCTTTCTTGTCGGCGTGCTGGAGTTTAGCCTCCTGCGTTTCGCTATGGTCGGCCTCGCTGGCCGTCTCCTGCGTTTTGGTGTCTTCGTCTATTTCCCACAGTTGTTTAAAATCTGGTTCTGAGCTGATGGAGAGATCGAGCAAAGTCATCATCGTGTTTCCGGCCTATTTTGCGGAAAAAACCCTGAGAAAAACCATTGCCGCCATCCCGAAGGAGTATGTCGATGCGATGATCCTCGTCGATGATGGCAGTACGGACGGCACCTATGAGCTCGCGCAGAAGCTCGGACTGATCGTGCACCGCCACGAGCGCAATCGCGGTTATGGCGGAAATCAGAAAACGTGCTACAAACTGGCCCTCGAACACGGCGCTGATATCGTCATCATGGTACACCCTGATTTCCAGTACGATCCTGCCATGGTGCGTTATCTGGTCGAGTTTATCGATCGCGGATATTTTGACCTCATGCTCGGTACCCGCATCCGCACGCGGCGGGAAGCCCTGCAGGGTGGAATGCCACGCTACAAGTATTTCGCCAACCGCATACTGACGTTTATCGAAAATATCATCAGCGGTCAAAACCTGTCCGAGTGGCATACCGGCATGCGTGCCTACCGTCGTGAGGTGCTGGAAACGATCGCTTTCGAACGCTTCTCTGATGACTTCGTATTCGATACACAGTTTCTCTTTGCCGCTGTGCAGCAGGGCTACCGTATTGGCGAGATTCCGGTGCCGGTACGCTATTTTGCCGAAGCTTCGATGATTGACTTTCGCCGGAGCATGCAGTACGGCATCGCCTCGCTGGCAGTGGCCGGCGGATTTCTTTGGCAGAAAATGCTCGGAAGAGTGAAATACCGGGATTTCCCGGACCGGGAACAAGAAAATTTACGCAGCGGCTCTGCCGGCTGAGAGACCGGCTGCTGCTCCTGCCCTCACCCCAAAAAATACCCATGAGAAAACCAGGCTTCACCACCCAGAACCGCAGTGTATGGATGCGGGCGCGCCAGTATTGTCCGCCTGCGCTGGCGAAGATTGTTTTGCTGGCTCTTGCCCTGCGTTTGCTCGCTTTGTTCTATGTATTCAATTTCCCGCCGGCGGCAATGGATGGCGACAGTGCAGAATTTCTCGCTCTGGCCGAAAGCCTGCTCAAAAGAGGAGAGTATGAAGCAGAGGTGAACAGTCTTTTCCCCACAGGCAGTGTGCGCACGCCCGGCTATCCGGTATTTCTGGCCGCCATGTCTCTTTTCGGTGCAAGCCGCTATGCCCTGGCGCTCGTGGTGCAGGTGCTGCTCTCGAGTTTGAATGTCATCCTGGTTTTTCATCTCACGCGCAGAGTGACGGGTGGAGAGAAAGCCGCGCTGTTTGCCTCCCTGCTGCTCGCCATCGATCCATCGACGGTGCTCTATTCCGTCACTGTTATGAGTGAGACCCTTTTCACGACAGGCGTCCTGCTGTTCGTTTTTATTTTACTGGCATTTTTGCACAACCGGCGCTGGCTGCAGGCTGTGGCGCTTGCCCTCTGCATGGCCGCGTTGGTTTACCTGCGTCCGATAGCCCAGTTCCTGCCGCTGCTGGTCGGGCTAGTGCTCGCCCTGTCACCGCACCGGCGCAATGCCGGCATGTGGGGCAAAACCATTGTCGCGGGAGGGCTGGTTTTTCTGCTGCTTATGCCCTTGCTGCAGCGCAACCAGAAGCGGTACGGTTTTCGTGGTTTGTCTGCCGTCACCGCATTCGACGTGCTCTATTACGGCGGCGGCATGGCCCTGGCCCGGGGGCAGGAAATGAGCTGGGATGCCGCTCAGGATACTTTGCGCGCCCGATTGCACGAGCGTGTGCACCCGGACAGCGTGGCCCTGGGTGACTATCTCGCGGAAATGCAGCGGTTGGGGATAGAGACTATGCTCACATATTTGCCGGAATATGCCTGGCTGCATGTACGTGGTATGCTGGCCACGCTGTTCGATCCCGGCAGAGTCAATATTGCCCGCTTTTTGTACGGGCCCGGGCATGCACGCGAGGGCCTGCTCAGTGCGGTTGCAGATCATGGTCTGCTGCCCGGTCTGGTCGCCGTTCTTCAGCGCGATGGGAAAGTGGCTCTGTTTTTTCTTCTGGGGATGGTCTGGCAGGTGGTGTTTTTTGCCCTGGCTGTCGCCGGTTTGTGGAAGAGAATACGCTCCCGGAACAGGCGGTTGGTTGGGCTGCTGGCTGTTATCATTTTTTATTTCATCTTTCTTCCCGGCCCGTTCGGGGCTGCCCGTTTTCGGGTTCCTGTTACGCCGCTCCTCGCGACGCTGGCAGCGCTGGCACCGCCGGTATTTTCAGCCCCCCGTGTCAGCGCAGAAACTTCCGGTAAACAGCGATAGCAACAGCCGTTATACCGAGCAGAGCAAAAAAGCTGATTGCTGTGATGCCCCACATCGGCAGGCCGGCGTTGCGAAACAGCAACCGGGGATCCCATGAACGCAGTGCAACGATTCGCCCGCGTGCTGCCTTATAATCTGCCGGGATGTTGGCGATGCCGTCGCCGTCAGTATCCGGGAACGAGCGCAGATATTCGATGAAAACCCGCCACTGTTTGAGCTCCTGCACGCCGGGAGTGCCGGGGTCGGCGTCGATGAGAGCATCGCGCAGGTCGTGCACCGGGTTGCCGTGCGCATCCCTGGCGATGATATCGAGCATGCCCGCTGTGCCGCGGGCGATGACCGGAAAAAACGAAGCGATGTATGAGCTCATGACCACGCTGTAGAGCCGCGGCGAGTCCATATCGACGTCGCGGTAGCCGTTCTCCTCATCTCCGAGCTGAAAGTCGATAACCCGGTCGAAGAGCACGCGGTTCAGATTGTAGCGGAAGCGGATGCCGGACAGTTGCAGATAATAGGAGCTGCCGCGGATGGGGTACACGCTGGTGATGATCTCCAGGGCTTTCTTGATATCAGAAGCTGTCAGCCAGATTTTGACCAGAGGATAGCCGGGCTGTTCATCACTCAACCCGATGCCCAGGGGCACGACGCGAAACAGATCCGCTAGCTGCTGTATGCCTGTTTCACCGCGCAGGATATCCGCCCGTAACGATCCCAACGCCTCGATCGCAATGTCCGGCATGCTGTCAATAGCTGCGACGCCGTGACGCATGGCATCGGTGACCAGGTTGCCGATATTCGAATCTGCCGTCCGCCGGCGCAGGTCGAAATCGGTTTCGCAGATGACCTGGTCAAAATCATAGCCGAGAGGAGCCAGCAGCGAATCGGTTACGGTTTTCATGGCTGCGCTGACTTCCGCGACGCTTTGCGCATCCGGCACGATGCGATCGTCGATGTCGATGAGCCGCCACGAGTTGAACCGCGCTTCCCCGGCGATGATATCCAGCTTCAGCTCGCCCAGATGGCGCGCTTCTGTGCCGGCCTGCACCACTACGGTGCCGTCTATCAAAATCGGCTCTTGCAGCGCAGTGTGGGAATGCCCGCTGATGACCACATCGATTTCAGGAACCTGCCGGGCCAGAAAAATATCCTCGCCTGTCCATGCTGAAGAGTTGGGCGCTTTGTGAATACCGCTGTGAGACAGGCAGATGATCAGATCGACTTTTTCATCGTAGCGCAATATGCCGGCGATGCGTTTTGCCGTCAGTTTTGCATCTGCAAAAGACAGCGGAGCGCCGTTGCGTATGACAGCCACTGCACCGTTGCCGAGCAGCCCGAAAACTCCGATGCGCAAACCGGCCTTTTCGATGATCACGTAGGGAGCGATGGCTCCACTTTCGGCAAGTGCTTCCAGCCGATCGTCGCCCGTGGCCGTGGTGTCGAACTGCAGATTTGCAGCGACGATTTTCGGCAGGGGATACTCCTGCGCTGCGGACTGCAGAATGCGCGACAGGCCGTCCGGGCCAAAATCGAACTCGTGGTTGCCCAGCGTTACGGCATCGTATCCGAGCATGGAGAGCAGGCGGTACTCTGTTCCGCGCTGACGGGCAACGGTGTGAAAAAGCGTTCCCATCATCACGTCACCCGCGTCGAGGACGAGTGTGCTTTCCGGGTTGCGTGCTCGCAGCTCGCGCAGCACAGTGGCCAGGCGAATGAAGCCGCCCCGGGTCGAATCATCGCCTGCCTGTTTTGCTGTGAAATCCTGTAGAGGGCCAGAGGGCAGCAGGCGTGATTGCAGGTCATTGCTGTGCAGAATGGTCAGAGTTTTGACTTCCTGCGCAGTGAG
>WFTM01000397.1 GCA_015485525.1 Candidatus Zhuqueibacterota bacterium
ATCGGCCTGTCCATGGACACGCTTCAGGAAGCGCGCTGGCAGGCAGACCGGGACATCTTCGTAGCCCGGGCAGAGGAACTCGGCGCCAGCGTGCTGGTGCAGTCAGCCAACAGCGACGACACCCGCCAGATGCAGGATATTCAATCGCTGATCAGCAACCGGGTCGATGTGCTGGTGATCGTGCCGCACAACGGCAAAGCCATGGCGCGGGCCGTTAAACTGGCCCATGAGGCCGGCATCCCGGTGATCGCCTACGACCGCCTGATCAACGACAGCGAACTCGATCTGTACATTTCCTTCAACAACATCCGTGTCGGCGAGCTGCAGGCACAGTTTCTCGTCCAGCATCTGCCGAAAAACCGGCCGGCACGCATCGTCCGGCTCTATGGCGCGAAAACAGACCACAACTCTTTTCTCTTCAAACAGGGGCAGGACAATGTTCTGCAGCCGCTGATCGATGCAGGTGATATCATCGTGCTGCACGAGGACTGGGCGGAAAACTGGAAGCCGGAAAATGCAAAAAAAATCACCAACGCAGCTATCACCCGTCACGGCACCGATTTTGACGCCATTCTGTCCTCGAATGACGGCATGGCCGGTGGTGCCATACAGGCGCTGCGCGAAGAGGGCATTGCGGGCAAAATTCTCGTCACCGGACAGGATGCCGAGCTGGTAGCATGCCAGCGCATCGTCGCCGGGCAGCAGGCGATGAGCATCTACAAGCCGATCCGCAACCTGGCGACACAGGCGGCTGAATATGCCGTCAAACTGGCCCGTGGCAAACCGGTCATCGTCTGCGACAGCATGTTCAACGGCAAAATAGACGTGCCCTCAGTACTGCTCGATGTCATCACCGTAACCCGCGACAACATCCTCGAAACCGTGATCGCAGACGGTTTTCATTCCTATGAAGATGTGTACCGCTCCATTCCGGAAAGCCAGCGGCCGCCACGCCTGCACAGCCAGGAGCATCCCTGATGTCCGGTGAGGCTTTATTGCGGGTATGCTCCGTCACCAAGCGCTTCTCCGGTGTCACTGCGCTGGATCGCGTCTCTTTCGATCTGCGTGCCGGTGAGGTGCACGCCTTGTGCGGCGAAAACGGCGCCGGCAAGTCAACACTGATCAAAATTCTCTCCGGCGTGCATCCGGCCGGGAGCTATGAAGGCGAAATCATCATCGACAACAGAGCCGTCGCTTTCAGCTCCATCAGCGAAGCGGCTGAGGCAGGCATTGCAGTCATCCACCAGGAGCTGGCTCTGATCGCCGAAATGACAGTGGCAGAGAATGTCTTTCTCGGCAATGAGCCGCGCCGGGGGCCGTTTATCGACCGGCTGGAGCTGTACGCCCGCACGCGCGAGCTCATCGAGCGCTACGGCCTGCAGCTCGACCCCTCGGCCCGCGTGCAGGACCTCGGCATTGCAGGGCAGCAACTGGTGGAAATCCTCAAGGCACTCTCGAAACGCTCGCGCATTCTCCTGCTCGACGAACCAACCGCAGCCCTGACCGAAGCTGAAGTGGATGTTCTGCTCGACATCGTGCGTACGCTGAAAAACATGGGCATGACCTGTGTATATATTTCGCACAAGCTCGACGAGGTTTTTGCTATCGCCGACCGCATCACTGTTTTGCGCGACGGTGCCAGCATCGCCACGCTGGAGACAGCCGCGACCGACAAACAAAGCGTGATCCGCCACATGGTCGGGCGCGAGATTCGCGAGTTTTTTCCACGCCACAGCAAAGCAACAGGGGCCGCTGTTTTTGCCGTAGAAGACCTGCACATCAGCACCTCTGGACCGGCAAAAATTGACCTGCGAGGGATCAGTTTTGAGGTTCATGCCGGTGAAGTTCTCGGCCTGGGCGGGCTGATGGGCGCAGGGCGCACCGAGCTGCTGATGCATATTTTCGGCATTTTCGGCTCACGTCTGCGCGGCCGCATTCTGCTGCACGGTAAGCCCTATACCGGCAGTTCGCCGGAGCAGGCCATCGAAGCGGGAATTGTGCTGGTGAGCGAGGACCGCAAACGCTACGGCCTGCATCTGGACAAAAGCATCGGGTTCAATCTGTCCCTGGCATCTCTGCAGCAGTTTACCCGCAGCGGGCTGATCGACCACGCCCGGGAAATTCACCGGAACCAGCATTTTTTCGACACTCTGGGTATCCGCGCCCCCGGGCAGAGAACTCTCGTGAGCAGCCTGTCCGGCGGAAACCAGCAAAAGGTCGTCCTCGGCAAAGCGCTGATGACCGGGCCGGAAGTGATCTTTCTCGATGAACCCACGCGCGGTATCGATGTCGGAGCCAAGGTTGAAGTGTACGAGCTGATCAACAAACTCACCGATCAGGGGAAGGCGGTCGTCCTGGTCTCCAGCGAGCTCCCTGAGCTCATGGGCATGAGTGACCGGATGATCATCCTCAGCCAGGGCAGAATCGGTGGCGAATTCCTGTGCGGAGAGGCGACGCAGGAAAAAATCCTCACCGCTGCCATGCGTTTCCACTGACAGCAGGCAACGATATCAGCTCCCCTGGGCAAGGCATGCGCACGCTCCACCGAACAGACAGCCACACGGGAAGCGGAGAAAAACCGTTTACCGGGCTTCGTACGTATTCGTTTTTATAGCCCCTGTTCCGGCATTATCTTTTTAGTTTGAACCAGCATGTCTTTGGGACTGTCTTTGTCCGTACTGCCGGGAGATGCAGAGAAACAGCTATTCGCCCGACATAAACTCATGACAGCAGGCACAGCCCGGAAGCCTGCATGAGACCGCTCTCTGCATACCGCAACTTTCTGACTCCCCCGTAATCTGCGCGCAAAACGTCTTTTCATGACCATTGCGGGAGACAAACGACCAGGCCGTGTGGGCATCCAGAAGTTGAAATATACCTGAACCCGAGCGATGTATGATTCGAACAAAAAAGCAGCAGACGGAAAGGTTTGCATGGATTGATAACTTCTATTTTCGAAACCTGCTGTCATCTGGTTATCCATTTTACTCAGCATGGTTGCATTTTTTCTGCCAGCCCGCCAGAGCACGGCACGTGCCAACCTCAGAACCGTCATTTCGGTTTCCCCGAAGGGGAAGACCGGAATATCTCCCAGACTCAGGCACGGGCCAGAAAAGATGAGATTCCGGCACTGCGCTGCGCCTGGCCGGAATGACACATACCGGTATCCGGGCCAGCCCGTTAGCTGAGCTAACTGGATACCAGGCGGCTGTCACGTTAACGATAGAAAAATCAGGATCAGCAGGCCCCGACATTGCACCTTATTTTTCTTCGCGTCCCTGGCGTCTTGGCAGTTCAAAAAAATGCACGATGATATGCGAACTCAGCGGCCAGAACGTTGCCATCGTTTCTGATATAAGAACGAAAAAAGATTTTATCGTTTTGGAGCGAATCGCTCAGATTGAAATGTAAACAAGAAAAGGTCATTATGATGAAAAAAACAGAGAAAATGCCACGGACTTACCTCGGATTGCTGCTCGCAGCCGCTCTGCTGGCGGGCTGCGGTTCAGGCGAAAAGAAAGATGAGCAAACGCCTGCAGGGGAGCGTTCCGGCAGCACGGCTGAGGTCAAAAAACGCGATGCACGCGATATCTCCCGGCCGCCGTTCACCCCTGCACAAAAGCGTCTCGCCGGCTATGCGAAACGCCGGGAGCTGCAACAGAATTCTCTGCTGAAAAATGTCGCCTTCCGCAGCATAGGCCCTTCGGTGATGAGCGGCCGCGTTGTGGACCTGGATGTCAATCCCGACAAACCAACAGAATTTTATGTTGCCTATGCCTCGGGCGGCCTGTGGAAAACAAGCGATGACGGAATTTCCTTCACGCCTCTCTTCGATGACCAGGCGGTGATGACGATCGGCGACATCGCTGTGGACTGGAAAAACGGCGAAACCATCTGGGTCGGAACCGGGGAGAACAACTCCAGCCGCTCATCCTACTCTGGTACCGGAATCTACAAAAGCACGGATGGCGGGGCCAGCTGGCAACACCTCGGTCTCGCTGAAACACACCACATCGGCCGCATCGTGCTGCACCCGGATGATCCCAACACGGTTTGGGTAGCGGCAATGGGGCATCTGTACTCATTCAACCCGGAACGGGGCGTGTACAAAACCACAGACGGCGGTCAGACGTGGGAAAAAACTCTGTACATCGATGAGGGAACCGGAGCAATCGATCTGATCATCGACAACAGCAATCCCGAAGTGCTCTATGCTGCCATGTGGTATCGCATGCGGTACGCGTGGAATTTCGTCGAATCTGGTGAGACGTCGGGCATTTACAAAAGTGAGGACGGTGGCGAAAGCTGGAAACTGCTGACCACGAAAGCAAGCGGCTTCCCGGTAGGCAAAGGCGTCGGGCGCATCGGCCTGGCGCTGTACGAAGGGCAGCCCCAGAAACTGTTCGCCCTGCTCGACAACCAGTTCCGCCGGCCGGAAAAAGACGATTCCGAACAAGCCGCAGAGGCGTTGACGCGCGAACAGCTGCAAACAATGAGCAAAGAAGCGTTCCTCAGCCTGGACGAAAAAACTCTGAACCGTTTTCTCGATGACAACAATTTCCCGATGAAATATACAGCCCGCCAGATCATGGAAAAAGTGCGCAATGATGAGCTGACGCCACGCGCGCTGGTGGATTTTCTCGAAGATGCCAATCGGGAACTCTTCGACACACCGGTGATCGGGGCCGAGGTGTACGTCAGCGAGGATGGCGGAACGAGCTGGCGCAAAACTCACGAGGACTATCTCGACGGGCTGTACTATTCCTATGGCTATTATTTCGGTGAAATTCGTGTCGCAGCCCATGATGCCGACAAGCTCTACATCCTCGGTGTGCCGCTGCTGATGTCTGCCGATGGCGGCAAGAGCTGGGCTTCCATCGGCAAGGCCAACGTGCACGGCGATCACCATGCGCTCTGGGTTAACCCGACACGGCCGGGCCATCTGATCAATGGAAACGATGGTGGGGTGAACATTACCTATGATGACGGCGAACATTGGTTCAAGGCAAACAGTCCGGCTGTGGGGCAGTTCTACGCCATCGCGGTGGATATGGCGCAGCCGTACAATGTTTACGGAGGGCTGCAGGATAATGGTGTCTGGGTTGGGCCGAGCAGCAACAGGGAAAACCCGCGCTGGCATGCATCCGGCCGCTATCCTTTCAAAATGATCCTCGGCGGTGATGGTATGCAGGTGGAAGTGGATACGCGCGACAATGCCACTGTGTACACCGGTTTTCAGTTCGGATTTTACAGCCGGGTCAACCGCAACACCGGAAAACGCCAGTCGATCAAACCGCAACACGAGCTCGGCGAGAGGCCCCTGCGCTTCAACTGGCAAAGTCCGATCAAGCTATCCCCTCATAATCAGGATATTCTCTATTTCGGCACCAACAAACTCTATCGCTCGATGGACCAGGGGCGGAACTGGCAGGCCATTTCCGAAGACCTGACCAACGGCGGCATCCAGGGTGATGTGCCTTATGGTACCCTGACCACCATCGACGAGTCTCCGCTTCAGTTCGGTTTGCTCTATGTCGGCAGTGACGACGGGTTGATCCATCTCAGCCGGGACGGCGGCTTTCGCTGGCAGCGCATTTCCGATGAGCTGCCGCAGAATCTGTGGGTCAGCCGGGTCGAGGCCTCGCATCATGAGCAGGGCACGGTGTACATCACACTGAACGGCTACCGTTTTGATGATTTCAGCGCCTACCTGTACCGTTCGCGGGACTATGGTGAAACATGGCAGCGCCTCGGTGAAAACCTGCCTGATGAACCACTGAACGTCGTCGTTGAAGACCCGGAGAATGCAGAGCTTCTCTATGTGGGTTCAGATCACAGCGTGTACATTTCTCTCGATGGCGGCGAGACGTTTCAGGGCGTTTCTCCCGATTTGCCGGCAGCACCGGTCCATGATCTCGTCGTGCACCCGCGCGATCGCGATCTCGTCGTCGGTACCCATGGCCGCTCGATCTATATCGCCAATGTCGAACATGTTCAACAACTGCGTCCCGACGTATTGCAAAAAACCGTGCATCTCTTCTCACCCGCGCCGGTAACCTACGATACAAACTTCGGGCGAAAATTCTCGCCATGGAGCACCGCCCGCGAACCAGAGACAGAGATCGCCTTTTATGTGCGCGAGGCGGGCAAAACCACGATTCGTATCAAGCTCGATGACGGGCGCATCCTGCAGGAGCTGCAGGATGACAGCGAGCGCGGCCTGAATTACCTCAGCTACGACCTCAGCGTGCAGAAGGAACGCAAGGGCCTGTATCAAAACGCACTGCGTTCCAGAGGCATTTTAGATGACGCCGAAGAACTCAGGCCGGCGGACAATGGCAAGCTCTATCTGCGGCCGGGAACGTACACGATCGAAATTGTGCACGGCGCAGAAACGGCGACTGGCACCCTGCAAGTAAAGGAAGGCAGAAAAAAGAGAAAACGCGGCTAAGCCCCTACACTATACCCGTTGCGCACTGCAATTTTGCAGCGAAACGTTTGGTGCTGTAAACGGGCTGCAGTCCCCTGAAACGCAAAAAGGGCGAGTCTTGACTGACTCGCCCTTTTGCTTGTGCATTCGTGCTACTCGCAATATCTTTCGGGTCTTATTCACACCAGTCATTTCTTTTCCAGCAGAAAAACCTCATCGATCACATGCACGACGCCATTGGAAGCGTCGATACTGGCCTGAATTTTAATACCGTTGACATAGGTACCATCATCGCGGACTTCGACAGGCAGATAGTGCCCGGTAGCCATGTACAGCTTCATGCCGTCTTTGAGATCTTTACCAACATAGAACGTTCCGGGAGCCGCATGGGAGGTGATCGTATAAGCGAGCTTGCTCTTGTTCTCGGGTTTCAGCAGATCATCGAGAACGCCTGCGGGGAGCTTGTCGAACGCTGCATTCGTGGGCGCAAAAACGGTAAGCGGCCCCGGATTGACGAGAACATTTTCCAACTGAGCTGCTTTGACGCCGGCAACCAGCGTGGTATGGTCCGGCGAACTCATCGCGATCTGCAGAATATTCGGCTTCGAATCTGTGTCCATCACACCGGCCTGGCCGTGGTTGCCGGCAAAATTCGACTCAGCACTTTCACTGGACTTGTTCCCCTGACCGCAACCGATGAGAAAAAGAGACAACACGAGCATGAAAGAAACATATACAACTGCTACACTGAACTTTTGCATCATACACCTCCTCAATAACATGAACATATATACGCTAAACTTCTCAAAAGACCTGCGAGTCCGTTAAAGATAAATACGCATTCTTTGCAATGCAACATGAATTGTACTGATTCAACGATTTTGAACTCTTGATTCGATAAAATAACGGGTTAGAGGAGCAGTTTATCATACCAGAGGCCTGTGCCATCTCTGG
>WFTM01000398.1 GCA_015485525.1 Candidatus Zhuqueibacterota bacterium
ACTGTTGCAGGCCAGAACCTCGGTGCCAAAAAACCGGAGCGCACCCGCAGAGTGGCCAAAAGCGCCGCAAGCATCGGGCTGATGGTGGCCTCGACAGCAGGGCTGATCTATCTCTTCATTCCCGAGATGGTACTGGGTATTTTCGGCATGAAAGACCCGCGCGTGCTCGAAATTGCTGTTGAGCTTTTGCGCTATCTGAGCCTCTCAGGCCTGTTCGTCACCGTGGCGCTGGCCTATACCGGCAGCCTGCAGGGTACTGGCGATACGCGCAGTCCGATGATCATTTCGATAATTTCGCAGGTGATCATCCCTATCGGCTACTGTTATCTGATCACCCTGACTCGCGCCCTGCAGACGACAGACATCTGGATGGCGATATTATTCGGACATTTTACCCGCATGCTGCTCTCTGTTTTACGTTTCCATCAGGGGAAATGGCAGACCATCGAAGTGGACATCGCGCCCGAACGTGTGTGATCTGAAAATAATATCAATCTGGTTTATCTGCCTGGAAAACAGCTTTTTTACTGCTTATACCGGTACCGTGCGATAAACTTTTTTCGGCAATGCGCCTGTGTTGCCGCGTGTGCAGCGTTTTTCGGGACCGGTAATATCGTTCATGGCGAAGGGATTAGCCCCGCAGCACACATGGTGCGACGGGAATGTCGGGTACCCCCATTGCCTCGCCCCAGCGAACCTCCGTGGGGTGGCTTAATTTGATGTGATTCTGACTTTCAGGAGGGCATCATCAGGATGAAGTTACGGTTCATAACCGGATTATGCCAGATACTGTTGCTTGTTCAAGTCGCAATGTCGCACCCCCGCCAGGACACACCTTACCGCCCACAGAAAATCAGCCGGCCCGTCGTGCTGGATGGCCGGCTGGATGAACCTGTGTGGCAATCTCTGACCCCGTTGCCGGTGACCAGTTGTTATCCGGTTTTTGGTGCTGATCCCGGAGAGCGGACTGAAATTTTTCTCTGTTATGACAAGACGGCGCTGTACATCGGCGGCCGATTTTATGATCGCCAGCCATGGATGATCCGCGGCAACTCCCTGCGCCGTGACCGCAGTGCGGACAGCGATGATCTGTTCGGGCTGATCATCGACAGCTATAATGACAACGAAAACGCCCTGGCGTTTTTTACCACCCCCGCCGGCATTCGCGTCGATCAGACCATCAGCAATGATGCTGAACCTGTAGGGTTTAAAATGCCCTGGAACGATAGCTGGAATACGTTTTGGGATGTTGCGACAACGCGGAATGACAGCGGCTGGTTTATGGAAATGCGTATCCCGTTTTCCAGCCTGCGTTTTCAGGATCAGCAGGGTAGAGTGGTGATGGGAATCCTCGCCTGGCGCTGGATCGCCCGCAACGGCGAGAATATCGCCTGGCCCCCGATCCCGATCCGTTTTCAGTTCGGCCACCTCAAGCCCTCCCTCGGCAGAGATGTCGAGTTCTCGGGCATTAAAAACCACCGTCCAGTGTACCTGACACCCTATGTCCTCGGTGGAGCAGGCTATGCGTTCCGGCTCTCGCCCACAGGAGACAGGTGGGTGAAAAACGAGATGCTCACCCGCGAAGCCGGCCTGGATATCAAGTACAGCTTGACCAGCAACCTCACCCTTGATGTGACCGCCAATACGGATTTTGCCCAGGTGGAAGCAGATGATGAGCAGGTCAATCTCACCCGGTTTTCGCTGTTTTTCCCGGAGAAAAGATTGTTCTTTCAGGAGCGATCGAGCATTTTCGAGTTCAACACCGGTGCGGGCTCGAGGTTATTCTACAGCCGGCGCATCGGTATCGACGGGCGCGGGAATATGGTCAGGCTGTATGGGGGAGTGCGCCTCGTCGGGCGCGCCGGCGGTTGGGATATCGGTGCGCTGAATATGCAGACAGCAGCATCGGACTATCTGCCTTCCGAAAATTTTGGCGTCCTGCGGCTGCGCAGGCAGGTGCTCAATACCTATTCCTGGATCGGCGGCATGTGGACGAGCCGTATCGCTGCCGGAGGCACGAAAAATATCGCCTATGGCCTTGACGGCATGTTGCGCCTCTTCGGCGATGAATATATGACGTGGACAGTAGCCCAAAGTTTTGACAGCAATCTGTCTGGCCAGGGAAATCCGCTGCGTAACAGCCGCATTCAGCTCCGGTTTGAACGCCGCCGTAATCTCGGCTGGGGCTACCGCGCCGGGGTAATCCGCGCAGGCAGAAATTACAATCCGGGACTGGGATTCTTTTTTCGACGTGCTTTCACCCAGGGAAACGGCGAGCTCTTTCATACCTGGCTGAAACCAGATTCTTCCTTCCTGCAGACCGTGACTCTGGCCATGCGCGGTACGGCCTACGTCAGCACCATCGATGGTCGCGTCGAAACTGCGGAGATCACTCCCGAGTTACGCCTTTCGACCAAGGATGTCTCTCTCGGCGCTGTCAACGCCACGATTTTCCGCGAGAATCTGATCGCCCCTTTCTACCTCGATGCAAATGTGTTGGTACCTGCTGGGGACTACACGTTCTCTTCTCTGCAGTTTTTCTACGGCTCGTCGTATTCCAGGCTTATGCGTGCGGAGCTGTTTCTGCGTGCCGGCTCTTTTTATGATGGGCGAATCTTTTCCGCTGTCATCAAACCCTCATGGAATCTCTCCAGCCGGATGGCTTTGAGCGGGCAGTATCAGACCAATCGCGTCTCTTTTCCGGCGCGCAATCAGTATTTTCGCGGTGATATCCTGCAACTCCGCGCTGATCTTGCTCTCAATGTCCGTCTCTCAGGCAGTGTTTTTGTGCAATACAACAGTGTTAACCGGCACGTCACCGTCAACCTGCGTCTGCGTTATAACCACAGCGAAGGCAATGATTTGTACCTTGTTTATAACGATGGCATCAATGCTGATCAGGCGGCAGCCGTGCCCGCCTTGCCGTTTTCCAGCAACCGGACCTTTCTGCTGAAATATTCGTTTACACAGATTTTCTGATACACGAAATGATGCCTCGACGCAGAATATAGAAGTACAACAAGCCGGGTCTGACTGTACCGCGACATTCATGTCGCGCCTTTGTTGCTGTGCAAGGTTTTGGCATCGTCATGGGCCGATCAAGTCGCCACCGTGCGGTTTGTCAGGGTTCTCGACATAAATGTCGCGTCTTTGATACTGTGCAAGGTTTAGGATATGGTCATCGGCCAATCAATTCGCCACCGTGCGGTTTGGCGGGGTTCTCGACATGAATGTCGAGTTACGTGTCAACTGCGCCATAAAATACCGCATGGGCAAAAAGAAATATAACCTGCTCTCAAGCAGCCCGGTTCGCGCTATTGGGCTGTGAAGCAACATTACTGCAACCCTCTATAGTCCAGTTTTTGGGCATCCCACCATCAGAATCCGCATTTGCGGCTTTGTTCCCGACAAAGCCCGCTGTTCTAAAACTTTCCTGCAGTACTCTTGTTGTTTACCAGAGCATAATCCCGTTACGGAATGGCTGAAAATGGAGCCTGAAATATTGCAAAATTTATGAGCTGTTCAGGTTAAGATAAAATCTTCACAAATTCAGCATTCTCCCCCCACTCCCGATATCAAAATCAAGTATGAGTTTGATCCCGATTTGTTCACAAAGGAGCGCATTGCGCGAGAACTGTCGGGAAGTCTGAAAAATTTTCTTCCAGGTGATGAACCCCTGGCGCTGAGAGTTTTTCAGGTTACGCCACTGATGTGCAGGTATTTTGAAAAACCTCATTTGTCTCCGTCAATAATCCGGTCCCCGGATCATTTAACCCGCTTTATTCACAGAACAGCGCCTCGCGCTGGAATTGCGGGATAACTGAAGAATTTTGTCCATCGGAATTGTTTTTTGTAGGCTCCTGATAATATTAAGGTCAAACGTTGTTATTCGGGATTGTTGAATTCTTCAGTTGCCATATTCTGACGAATAAAAAATCTCGCAATACTTCGACTTGACTGTTGTTTTACTCAGCTATCCGTACCTGATCCAGATACTGATATTGGTCATGCCGGCCAGGGGGAAGCAGGGTGCCGGTATCTCCCCGGAACTGCTGCTTGTTTTTTCAGTGCTCCGGCAGACTGGTTGAAATGGGTCATCAGGGCTGAGTAATCAGGATCAACAGGGGATGGACGTCTTTGAGTAAAATTTTTCAGTAGTCCCGGCTGCCCGTGCCTTGCGCGCAGCGCCGGCTGGCGAATAAAGCAGGATAAAAACCACATCATTATTTTTTCGAGATTGCGCTGACCCTATGCACGGGCCTGCTGGCTGTATGTGCATAATCTGGAAAAATCCCGGCGCCGGGTTTTGGCTTTCAGTCCCCCGGTTATCCGGGCGTTGGCGGGTATTTTCCACGGCACATGTCCAGTTTGTCCACATCCTTAGCGATACGCACGTTGCCTGAGAGATGTGCGGTGACGACCTGCTGCTTGCGTGCTGGTGAGCCCGGGTAGTGCCCGGGGAGCGCAACTAAAAATATGCTGTAAGATGCACAGGAAGGCGGTACAAATGAAAGGTAAACTGTTCGTAGTAATAGGCTGTCTCGCCTGCATGGCAGCACCTCGAGCCGGAATAGCGGGAAACCCTCCTGAGCTGGATGGCTTCCCGCTGTTTCACATCGATTACGCCTGCTTTCGCGGTGAAGGGGAGAACACGCTGGTAGAGATCTATACACAGATCAGTTTTAACCACTTGCAGTTCGTCCGTCAGGACGATGGGTTTATCTCCACCTACGAAATCGATATCACGCTGTTCTCTGCCGATGACGTGCCGATTTATGATGAGAATATCGTTGACACAGTTCGCACTGAGAGTTATGAAAGTTCGCAGTCTGCCGACGAAGCTCTGCTCAGTATTTACCGGTATAATCTGTTGCCCGGTGAGTACACCTGTCTTTTGCGGTTCCGGGACAGCGAAACAGGGAAGGTGGTACGCAAGCAGATCCGCTTGAATGTGAAAGATTACACCGGTGAGGATATCAGTCTCTCATATATCAAATTTCTGCACCCGAAATCTCAGGACAGTTTTTCACGGGTCAGTACTGATCCGGCTTCGCGGATGTTCCCGAATCCTTCGCGGAATTACAGCTATTTTCAGGAATATCTTCGTGTCTATTATGAAGTGTACAATATCGAAGCCCCGGCAGAGCTGCCTGTTACGTTCAAGATTTATCCCTTCGGTTCGAGCAATTTGCTGAAAACCCTCGATCACACAGCGCTTTTTCCCTCTGATCTTTGCCACCAGGAGGTGGCATTGCCGATCGCTGATCTTCCTCCGGGGCATTATATGCTCGAGATATCGGTCGATGCCCGCGACCTCGATCGCCAGGCCACGACCTACAGCGAGTTTACTATCGGCAGGGAAGTGAATGCCATCGGCAGCCTGGCGAACAGGGAGATGATCGAGCAGTTGCGCTACATCGCTCCACCCGAGCTTTTGGCCTATCTGCGACGTTTGCCTGACCAGAAACAGCGTAAACTGCTCATCCAGTTCTGGCGGGAAAAAGATCCCAGTCCGGATACCTACGAGAATGAGATGATGCTGGAATACTATCGCCGGGTACGCTTTGCGACACGCAATTACACAGACCGGCGCGGCCTTCCCGGCTGGCAAACCGAGCAGGGGGCATTGTATATCCGCTTCGGTGCTCCGGACAAGATCGTGCGCCAGTTCTTGAAAAACGATCGTGGGCCTGTGGAAATCTGGATGTACAAAAATTTGAACAAAACGTTTATGATCACCCGGGAAGGCCGGGTTGCCAATTTGCAACTGTGATTGTCTCGAGCCTGCCGGAGAGACAGGCATGAGGGAGGGTGCCGGAAAAAGAGATGCGAGCGGAGTGGTGAGCCGGGCAACCTTCCCTGCCGGCAGTCAGGTACTGCAGCCGTTAATCGATGGCGCTTTACACCACACAACACAGCCGCAGAGCACCAGGAGATATTCCTGTTTTCGCACCACGGTGCCAGAATTCTCTGGTGTATTGCACCTGCTCCCGGGCGTTTGGATGTTTGCCTTCATCCCGGCGTTGTTTCATCCCGCCATGTGTTGCAGTGAAAACTGTTTTACCCTGTCAAAAGGCAGGTGGTCTCCCTCATCTGCGCCATAATATGCTTCACGAATAATCCCCTCGTGATCGATCAGGAAATCAGCCGGCATGGTCAGCAGGCTGCCACGGGGAATGAGAGGTATGTATCCCCGGGCCATGCCGCGCAGCAGTGTCGGCATGCGCACTACCATCCCTTTGATGACTCCCGCCACGGAGCGTTCGACTCCATAGTTCCGATAGCTCATATTTCTCTCATCCGCCAGAACAGGGAAGGGCGCTTTATGCCCGCTGGCATGCCGGGTCAGGTTATCCAGCGGCGAATCGAATATCGCCACGATGGAGAAATCTCTGCCGAGCTCATCATACCGCCTGACCAGCTCGTTGATGCGCATGTTACAGAACGGGCAGCTCGCAAAGCGGAAAAATGAGAGCATGAAAGGTGTGCCCTGCAGGCTCGTCGTTCGGAAGAACGAGCCATCGATCGCCGGGAGTTGAATCTCCCGGACTCTTTCACCTGCTGTGAGTCGCATGGGTTTCTCGCTTCTTGGGTCAGGGATGTATTCTGCTTTGTGCTCGGGTATAGAGGATGTGCCGGTGGCACCTTTCCGGCCTTTCCAGGGTGCCTTTCAAGTAATGGCGGGATAAGTGGAAGATGTTGGCCAACCCGGAAGCCGATGAGACAACAAAGGATTCACGTTGAATATTCCCTGGCCTTGATCCGGCTTTTCTTTATCCAAAAATTATCGTGCATTTACCTGCTGAACGCCTGCGTGTCCCGGCTGTCTGATAGCGTAACCCGATTCGTTCGTGGATTCGTACTCGCAATATGAAATTGTTGTGAAAAAAATTACTGCCGGGCTATGCCTGGTTGAAAACGATTATCACTCTCATCAGGAAATAAAGATGATGCAAAAACAGATTATTGCCGTGCTGGCCCTGTTGTGGCTGGCTGCCTGTTCTGCTCCCAGCGACCAGCCCGCGGGTCTTGCGGTTCGGAAAATTCCTGTTCCGACGCAGTCCGGCAGTGGCGAGCCCAATCTCGTGGTTTCGCCACAGGGGCAGGTGTTTCTTTCCTGGATAGAAAATAGAAACAGCCTGCGTCTGAGTCGCCTGCAGGAAGGAAGCTGGAGCCCACCCTCCACCATCGCCCGCGGGGAGAACTGGTTCGTCAACTGGGCGGATTTTCCGGCGGTTTGTGCGCTCAACAATGGCTCACTGGCTGCGCACTGGTTGGTCAAAAGCGGTGGCAGTCCCTATGCCTATGACATCGCCATGGCCTTTTCTCACGATGGTGGAGCTACATGGAGTGAGCCGATCACACCGCACCTGGATGGCACGCAAAGCGAGCATGGTTTCCTCAGCATGATTCCATGGCAGGAAGATCGCCTGATGGCGGTCTGGCTGGACGGCCGCAACACGGTTGCGCAGTCAGGCGGCGAGCGCGGCGCCATGACCGTTCGTTACGCCATCATCGACGATCGTGGCACTATTCACGAGCAAGGTGAGATCGATTCGCGTACCTGCGACTGCTGCCAGACTACGATCGCCGCCACAAGTTCCGGGGCCATCATGGCGTATCGAGATCGCTCTGAAGCGGAGATTCGCGATATCGCCATCTCGCGCTATACCCGGGGCCGCTGGGATACGCCGCGTCTGGTCCACGACGACGGCTGGGAAATCCACGGCTGCCCTGTCAATGGTCCGGCGCTGGCGAGCTCCGGGGATGATGTTGCTCTGGCCTGGTACACACACGCCGGCGGGGAAGGCCGGGTTATGCTGAGTTTTTCTGCCGATGGCGGTGAGGTCTTTTCGCAGCCGCTGCGTGTGGATGATGGTGATCCCATCGGCAGGGTTGATGTGGTCTGGCTGGCGCCGGGCGAGGCGATGGTGAGCTGGATGGAGCGCATCGACAGCGACTGGGCCACTATCCGCGTCCGTCGTGTGCGCACCGATGCCGGTGCGCTGCAACCGTCCCGGGTTCTGACGAAAATCGATGCTGCGCGCAGCAGCGGTTTCCCGCGCATGGTGGTCAGCGATGGCGCGGTTGTCTTTGCCTGGACCGTAGCGGGCGAGCCTTCTGAAGTGGTGAGTGCGTTGTATGAACTGAAATGATTGGGAGCAGCATTTGAAGCGGACTTGCATCGGCAGTGTCAGTTATGGTGAGATTCCGGGCTTCCCCTCAGGGAAACGGGAGTGACGGTTTCGGTATGGGTACAGATTTTCAGGACAGGCGATATTTTGTTTCACTCGTGCACTGCCGCGGGAGTGCACGTCACACCGCAGGAGCGGTGTGACGAGGTGAGAGGAAAGTTTGTAGTGCACGCTTCAGCGTGCCTGAAAACTGCTAATTCCACCAGGTTGCTCCGGCAGGATGCGGTTCTTCGGGGAGCTGCGTCGTTGATAATCAAACCACACGATGTGAGAAAGAGCCGATTTTTTTCTGGCTTTTTTGCAAAAAAATCCGCTTACTTTCCAGGCGATTGAGGGATAACAGAAAACGTCGTTCAGGAAATACCCGGAGGCATTGTCCCAGACGAGCAGCCCTTTTGCCTGCACCAGAGCTGTCATTCCGGTTTCCGCGCAGCGGAAGACCGGAATCTCCCAGACTCTGGCACGTACCAGAAAAGATGAGATTCCGGCACGGCGCTTCGCCTGGCCGGAATGACAGATGACGATATCCGAGTCAGGCCTGGTTTGCTGAGTAAACTGGATATCCGGACAGCCCGGCTGTTCCCTGTCGTGCTGCTCAGG
>WFTM01000399.1 GCA_015485525.1 Candidatus Zhuqueibacterota bacterium
AAAACGGCATATTTGACCGCGCGACCGCACAGTCTTTTCGCGACAACATCCTTTCGCGAGGCGGCACTGAAGATGCCATGCAAATGTACATCAATTTCCGTGGACGTGAGCCGGAGATCACACCGCTGTTGAAACGCCGGGGGTTGCTGCCGGAGAACTAAAATTTGTTGCCCTCAAATATTCCGGCGGGCAAGATACTTCTATCTGCTCGCCGCCCCCCACCCAGTGGTTATTTGTTGAATAAACCGGATTCGTACCAGTTTCCTTCCCCCGCTCCGGTGCGGGGGAAGGAGATAAACTACGCCTGCCATCCTTCCCTGCCGAGAATTCCACAAGATAGCGATCATTTGCCTGCCTGCATTCAGGTTTTTTTATTTCACAGCCGAACATCAGAAATCGGAAATTCGTAAACTGATAAATTTACGCTTTATTTAAGCCTTACCTGGTTTAACCTATTAATAAATATAAGTTAAACTGACTTATCCTCCGGGTATCCAGTTAACTCAGTAAACCGGGCCAGGACCGGATACCGACATCTGTCATTCCGGCCAGGCGAAGCACAGTCCCGGAATCTCATCTTTTCGGGCACGTGCCTGAGTCCGGGAGATACCGGTCTTCCTCTGCGGGGAAACCGGCATGACGGTTCTGGTATCGGCGTGGGCGCTTGCGGGCTGGGGTATATCGTTGCGCTTGTGTGCTGCCGCGGAAGCGGTACAGGGGCGTCACACCGCAAAAGCGGTGTGACGAGTGGAGAACAAAAATGGTGAACGGCTTTCCTTCAGGATCATAACCATGTCGAGCAAACAGTTTCTTTACGGCCTTTCCCAGGGGATTTCTCACAGCTTAACTTCCATGAATCGCATGTTCTTTCTTCTGGCTGTTCCTGCTACCATGGATGCAACTGGTACCGCCCTGAATGCCGGTATCCGTGCGGCGCAGGAGGGTATATCCGGCAGCTCAGATTCGTCTCATTTGCATCTTGGTTTCATCCTGACTTCAATTTTTCTGGTATTGTTTTTTATCATCCGATACCTTCGCAAACAAAGGGACCTTGTCTCGAGAATGACCGCTGCGCTTGCGGATATCACCGGAAACACGACATCCCCACCCAAGCCCCATGGGTTCTGGCGGTTTAAGGCACAACTAACTGACTATAATGAAATTATCACAGCAGCCGGTAACGAGCTGCACTCTCTGCGCTATGCGGCCGGAATTCACGGGCATATTTTCGACTCCATCAGTGACGCTATCGTGTCATCCGACCACGAGGGAAACATCATCGAGTTCAATCGCGCTGCTGAAGAAATTTTTGGCTACAGCAGGGAAGATGTCATCGGAAAACCGCTGACCATGATCATGCCCGAGCGGTATCGATCCCTGCACAATACGGGTTTCGGGCGCTTCTGCGAAACCGGTTCTCCCCGTTTGTCATCCTGGGATAAACTCGAACTGATCGGGCTGTCACGCGAGGGGAGAGAGATTCCACTCGAGGCCAGCTTTTCGGTAGCAGAAATAGCAGGCAAGAGGGTGATTACAGCGATTTTGACCGACGTCACTCATCGCAAGCAAACAGAGGAACAGTTGCACAAGCTCTCGCGTGCTGTTGAGCAGAGCGCCAGCATGGTGATGATCACCGATACCTCCGCACGCATAGAGTATGTCAACCCCAAATTCACAGAGACCACGGGATATAGCCTGGTCGAGCTCATGGGCAAACAGGCCAGTCTGTTGAAATCAGGTCAGACACCGCCGGAAACCTACAAAGATTTGTGGGCGACATTACACGCCGGCAAGCAATGGCAGGGCCTGTTTATCAATAAAAAGAAAAACGGCGAGCACTACTGGGAGAAGGCTGCCATTTCGCCGATTAAAAACTCGCTGGGCATTACCACGCACTATGTTGCAGTCAAGGAAGACATCACAGAGCGTAAACGCTTCGAAGAGACACTGCAAAAGGCCAAGGAAGCTGCAGAAGCAGCCAACAGAGCCAAGAGCGAGTTTCTCGCCAATATGAGCCACGAAATCCGTACGCCCATGAATGGCATTATCGGCATGAATCAACTGCTGCTGGAGACCCAGCTCAACGAGGAGCAGCGTGAGTACAGCCATGCGATTCAAAAGAGTGCAGAGGCCCTGCTCGAGCTCATCAATGATATTCTCGACTTCTCGAAAATTGAGGCGGGTAAACTCAAAATCGAATACGTCGATTGCTCTCTCGAAGAGATCATCGAGGGAGTGACCGAAGTGATTGCCCCGAAAGCTCATGCAAAGGGTCTCGAACTGCTGATCGATATCGATCCGCAAAGTCCGGCCTTTGTTAAAGCGGATCCAGTCCGCCTCCGTCAGATTTTGCTTAATCTGGCCAGCAATGCGGTCAAGTTCACGGAAGAAGGCGAAATCCTGATTTCGCTGCGCCCGCATCCGGAGAAAACCGGCAAAGCGAGTGAGTTCTATCTTTATTTCGCGGTCAAAGATACCGGCATCGGCATTGCGAAGGACAAGCAAGCCCTGATCTTCGAAAGCTTCGCGCAGGCAGACGGATCGACCACGCGTAAATATGGCGGCACTGGTCTGGGACTTGCTATCTGTAAAAAACTGGTCCAGCTCATGGGCGGCGAAATTGGACTGGAGAGCGAGCCGGGGCAGGGCGCAACATTCTGGTTTACGATCAAAGCGAGAAAAAGCAAAAAAACCGCACAGGTCAGAGTGGCGAGCCGCACCGATGTAAAACTTTTGCACGGCAAGCATATTCTGGTCGTCGATGACAACACCACGAACCGTTTGTTGCTCGAACGTCTGTTTCGCAATCACGGCTGCAGTGTAAATTCTGTGGAGAGCGGAGAGCTTGCCGTACAGACCCTGCGCGAGTATCAGCAAAACGGGAAGCAGGTGGATTTCATCCTGCTGGATATGATGATGCCCGGCATGGACGGGCGGGATACTGCGCTCAAAATAAAAGAAGAGCAACTGGCAGGAAGCGCGGTCATCATCATCGCCTCATCGATGGATAACCGCCTGAGCCGGAAAGAGATGAACAGACTTGACATCCATCATTTCATGACCAAGCCGATAAAAATCGCCCGTCTGATGGAAATACTGTTGCAAAGCATCAGCAGTTCCTCGCAGGCGCAGCCGCAACCCGTCCGGGTTGTTTCCCGCAAGGAAACCAGACAGCTCGATCTGCCGAAACTGCATATTCTGGTTGCCGAAGACAATAAGGTCAACCAGATATTTGCGCGCAAAATACTGGAAAAACATGGCATCACTGTCGAGATCGCACACAATGGTCTCGAGGTTATAGAAGCTCTCGAACGAGGTGAAAACTACGATTTGATCTTGATGGACGTGCAGATGCCGATACTGGACGGTCTCAGCGCAACCCGGCGCATCCGCGAACAGGAAAGCAGAACCGGCGGGCACATCCCGATCATCGCTCTGACAGCTAACGCCATGCAGGGCGACAGGGAACGCTGCCTGGACTCCGGGATGGATGCCTATATTTCGAAGCCGATCGATAAGGATGAGCTGTTTAAAGCGATCTGGAAGCTTTTTGCTGAACAGGAAACCGTCGGCGAGAAAGCGTGAGGCGCAGCTGAAAATTCATCCGGTGAAAGTGGTGGCTTGCGGGCACTGCGAACGGTTTATCCTGTCTGGGTGATCGTTACTGCGCACTTGCATTCCTCCATAACTGCCGCCGCAAATCTTTTTTTTCTCTCGCAGAGTCGCAGGGTACGCAGGGTTTTTCTGGTTTGGGTTTCTTGCTTCGTGTATTTTCCGAGAGGGCGGGTTGGGGCTATGCGGTCATCAGGTCAGAGGCCTGCCGTTTTGCGATGCCGGGGACTTGCCTGGTGCCGGTCAGGTAAGGTTGGCGGCTTGTGGGCACGATGAATCGGGTACTGCGTGCAGTTTATCCTGTCTGGACGATCGTTACCCCGCATTTGAATTTCGCTTTTTTTCTCTCGCAGAGTCGCAGAGTACGCAGTGTATTTCTGGGTTGGGTTTCTTGCTTCGTGTGCTTTATGGGTATGCTGATTCGGGCATTTCGTGCGGCTTCACCTGTCAGAGAGATCGTTATCCCGCACTTGCATTCTTCTGTACTGCCACTGCTGCTGCCGCGGCACTCTACAAATGACAGGCTTGTTGGT
>WFTM01000400.1 GCA_015485525.1 Candidatus Zhuqueibacterota bacterium
GAAGTGCTCATCGGCTTGACGATCGTCTCCATCGGTACGTCCCTGCCGGAGCTGGCAACCTCGATCATGGCAGCGATCAAGCACCGCTCCAACATGGCCGTCGGCAATGTCGTCGGCTCCAATATCTTTAATTCGCTGTTCATCCTGCCGATCAGTGCGCTGTTCAACGATATCCCCTATGATGCGTCCATGAATTACGATCTGCTCGTGCTCGTACTGGGCTCTTTCCTGTTTTTGCTGTTCATGCGCACCCGGCAGAAATATTATCTCGACAGGATTGAGGCGGCAGCTTTGCTGATGCTGTATTTCGCGTATTTCGGGTTTATCATCTGGAGAGGGTAAGACGGCGGGCTGTTGGCTGATCATCAAAAGTGCTGAGGGCAGATTCTCTTTTCGTTCTCGGCAGGATATTTCTTCAGTATCAACATATCGATCCCCGTGGCGCACCTGTATGGCATCACTGCTACACAGGTGCGCATCATCATGCCTTCTGCTCTGCCGCCCATCGCGCGCGGTTCTTGTTGCATCTGACCATCTTTTTACCGCACAGAAGAAAAAAACATGCCCGCAAACAAAAGCAGAGATCAGGAATTGATGAGATCAGGCGCTTTTGGCAAAGAGAGTTTCATCTCTGGCTGAGCCAACGGAGAGAATCTGGACAGGGGTGTCTGTAATCTCTTCGATCCGGCGGATATAAGCTAGCGCATTCCGGGGTAAGTTTTCGAACTTTTTGATATGGCTGGTTGGCGTCATCCATCCGGGGCAGGTTTCGTACACCGGTTCCACTTGTTGCAGAGCGTTGAGGGTAGCCGGAAATGTGCTCAGCAGTTTGCCGTCGATGCGATAGCCGGTGCAGATTTTGATCTCTTCCAGGCTGTCGAGTACATCGAGCTTGGTCAGTGCCCAGTGGTCGATACCGTTGATCTGAACGGCGTAGTTTGCCAGTACAGCATCAAACCAGCCGCAGCGCCGGGGCCTGCCCGTGGTTGCGCCGAACTCATCTCCCAATTCCCGCATGGCTTCGGAAGCCTGCTCGTCGAATTCCGTCGGAAAAGGACCCATGCCCACACGTGTGGTGTATGCCTTGACCACGCCGAGGACACGGTCTATTTTCGTCGGGCCGATGCCCAACCCTGTGGTTGCGCCGCCGCTGATCGGGTTTGATGATGTGACGTAGGGATAGGTGCCAAAATCGATATCGAGAAAAGTGCCCTGCGCACCTTCACAGATGATGCGTTGCCCCTCTCGGATGGATTGGTTCAAAAGCCGGCTGGTATCAGTGATGTAAGGGTCCAGCTCTGCGTCGTAGGCGAGATACTCCTCGATGATCCGATCCGGGTCCAGCTCCTCGCGGTCGTAAATTTTACTGAGAATTTTGTTTTTCTGCTGGATGTTGATGGTCAACTTCTCGCGCAGGAGTTCGCGATCGAGCAGGTCGGCGACGCGTATGCCGATGCGGCTGGCTTTATCGACGTATGCCGGCCCGATGCCGCGCCCGGTTGTGCCGATGGTGCGTTCGCCAGGATCGCTCTCGCTCGCCGTGTCCAGCATTTTGTGATAGGGCATGATCAGGTGCGCGTAGTGGCTGATGAACAGGCGGCCACGCACATTGATGCCCTTGTCCTCCAGCATGCGTATTTCAGCGAGCAGGGCAGAAGGGTCGATCACCACACCGTTGCCGATGACACAGCGGGTCCGTTCATTGAGTATGCCACTGGGGATCAGGTGCAGAACATATTTTTCTCCATCGATGACCACCGTGTGCCCGGCATTAGCTCCCCCCTGATAGCGGGCGACACAGTCTGCATTCTGACTCAGTATATCGACGATCTTGCCTTTGCCCTCATCGCCCCATTGCGCACCGACAACCACTTGAACTGACATGAGATATCCTTGCTTTGTTACGATGGTGTAAACACAAAAAAAACTCCGGAGCCATGTTCAGAGGGCTTCGGAGTTTTGGTGTTTTCACTCATGTGCTGTAGTTACTGCTCGTTCTGGCAGTAAATATAATTTTATGGAAAATAGTAACTTTTTTGCGGCCGTTGCAGGCCCGGATACAAGAGTATGGCTACTTTTCGTAGCTGGCCACAGCCTCTTCGACGGTGTCGTACATTTCAAAAATATTGTGCAGCCGCGTGATTTTCAACAGGCTGCGGATCCGTTCGGTCACTTGTGCCAGCTTGAGGTCCCCGTTGTGGTTGCGCATCGTCGTCAGGCCACCGATCAGGATGCCGAGACCGGAGCTGTTCATCCAGTCGATTCTGGCCAGGTTGGCCACGGTTTTATGTTTGCCCTGCTCGATGAGTTCGTGCAGCTTGTCGTTGAGAATCGTCGCGTCCGGGCCACCCATGATTTTGCCAGACATCTCGAGCACGACAACATCACCGATCGTGGTTTCTGATAATTTCATCCCTGCCTCCCTTGGCTGTACAAACAGTAATCGCTTTGCGTGGATGGCTCAGCGTTTTTTACTGCTGGTTTTGCCGGGCTTCTGCGAAGTGCCCTGGCGGTTGTTCCATTCGAGCACGACCGGAGAAGCGATGAACACTGATGAATAGGTACCGACGATAACGCCGACCAGCAGTGCAAAGGAAAAAGTGTGCAGCACGGCCCCGCCATTGACGAACAGAATCAGCACGACGAACAGGGTCGTGAGTGAAGTGATGATCGTCCGGCTGAGGGACTGGTTGATGCTCAGATTGAGAATATTCAGCAGCGTTTCACGGCGTTTGATTTTGATGTTCTCGCGAATCCGGTCAAAAATTACGATGGTATCGTTGAGGGAGTAGCCCACGATCGTCAGGAATGCGGCAACGACGGAGAGGCTGATTTCATAGTCGAGCAGGCTGAAAAGACCCAGTGTTATCAGCACGTCATGGAACAGGGCTGCGATAGCACCGATACCGAAGACGAACTCGAAGCGGAACCAGATGTAGATGAGAATCAGCACCAGGGAAACGAGCACAGCCAGAATTCCGGACACGCGCAACTCCTTGCCGATTTTCGGGCCAACGCTCTCAGCGCTGAGCAAGGTTGGTTCCAGCTCAGGGAATTTGTTCTGCAGCGTGGTGAGGATCGTTTGAGTGATGTCTTTTTCGGTATTCTGCTGCTCAACGCGAATGAGAATGTCCTCTTCCGCGCCAAAATGCTTGATTTCCGAAGAGCCGAGATCGACCTCGCCGAGTGCTTTGCGGATGTCATCGATGGGTGCAGGTCTGTTGAAGCGAACGTGCACCTCGCTGCCGCCGACAAAATCGATGCTGTAGTTGGGCCCGCCCTTGACCACGAGTGAGATGATGCCGGCAAGGATGAGCAGGCCGGAAATTATCATCGCCGGACGGCGTTTGCCCAGAAAGTCTATTTTGGTGGATTTGATAAATTCCATGGGTCGCTTAATCTCCAAAAACTGCTGTTCAATAGCCTGAAACGTTCAGGAACTCAGGGTAAAGCTCCAGAGGCTTTTTTTATTTCTCAGATGCTGAGTTTTTTAATCGTCTTGCGTGCGGTGAAAAAGTCAAAAATCACATGGGTCACTACGATGGCCGTGAACATACTGGCCAGAATACCGATGGACAGCGTGACGGCAAAGCCCCTGATCGGCCCGGTACCGAACTGGTAGAGCACCAGCGCGGTGATGAACGTGGTCAGGTTGGCATCGAAGATGGTCCAGAAAGCGCGGTCATAGCCTGCGTCGATAGCTGCGCGAACGGTTTTGCCTGTGCGTAATTCCTCACGGATACGCTCGAAAATGAGCACGTTGGCATCCACGGCCATGCCCATAGTCAGGATGATGCCGGCAACGCCGGGCAGGGTCAGGGTTGCGTGGAATTGTGCCAGAGCAGCCATGATCAGCAGCAGATTGAAGATCAGGGCAAAGTCAGCGATGAAGCCGGACAGGCGATAATAGACGACCATGAAGATGACCACGATGCTGATACCGAGCAAGAGCGATATCTGTCCCTGGCGTACGGAGTCTTTACCCAGCGATGCGCCGACAGTCCGCTCCTCGATGGCCTTGACCGGTGCCGGCAGAGCGCCAGCCCGCAGGACGATGGCGAGGTCGTTGGCCTCCTGCATGGTAAAGCTGCCTTCGATTACGGCACTGCCATGGGGGATTTTGCCCTTGATGTTTGGTGCTGAAGCGACTTTATTGTCGAGCACGATAGCCAGCCGTTTGCCGACATTGGCGCCGGTAACGCGGGCGAAAATCCGTCCGCCCTCGCGGTTGAGCTTGAAGTCAACCTGGGGTTGGCCCTGGGCGTAAGTCTGGCTGCCGGAGCTCAGGCTGACATAAGCCTCCTCCAGATATGCACCGGTCAGTTCAGGCTCTTTTTTGACATAATATAAGGTATAGTATTTTTGGTTGTTGATGATGATCGGGTCAGCAGAGAACAGAAATTGCGAATCCTTGGGAATGACCTTTTCGATTTCCGGCAACTTGAGAATGCGCTGCACCGCTTTGAGGTTTTGTGCCGGCAGCAGGGCATCGTTTTCAACTCCGGCGAGCAGGCTGATGAACGGCCTGTCGTTGAGCAGATTTTCATCGGCGAGAACCGTGCTGGTATCGGTTTCAGACGTGTCACTCGTGCTGGTGCCGAGCAGCTCGTCGATGCCGACGGGCTTGTCCTTGCGCGGCTTCAGATTGTCGGTAACCGTTGTATCCGCCGTGCTCCCCGGCTTTTTGGCAGACAGGCGTTTTTTCAACGCTCTGTCGATGCGCTGAATGACAGCGTTGCGCTCAGCGACATCTTTCACCAGCTTGAAATCGAGCTGGGCCGTGGTGCCGATGATTTTTTTAGCCCGGGAAACATCTTTGATGCCAGCAAGCTCGATGATGATTCTGCGGTTCCCCTGTTTGGTGATCGACGGCTCGGATACACCGAACTGATCAACACGGTTACGCAGGACCTCAAGGGTACGATCGACAGCGTCTTCTGCTTTTTTCTTCAGCTCCTCGATCACCTCGTCGTCTGTTTTGATGCGCGGGGGAAAGTACCGGCTCATGCGTATGCCGCGCGACTGGAAGGCTGCTTTGAGAATGTCGAAAAAGTCCTCGTCAGAGCTTTTGCTGCGATCGCGTACTTCTGCGATGATCGCCTCGAACTCTTCATCTGCATTCGTGCTGGTCTGTTCCAGCAGTTTCGGAAAATCCACTTCATAAACGAGATAGGTTCCGCCCAGAAGGTCCAACCCCTGTTTGATAGACCGGAGTTCATTCTCAGCGATTTTTTCTTCCAGAGCCAGAAGCCGCTCGCTGATGGAGTGTGCTTGTGCCAGGCTGTCCGGGTCGCTGATCACCTGCTCCAGTCGTGCATCCAGCAATACGCTGTTGAGCGACTCGTTGATCTCCTTTTCGGACAGGCCGGACAAGCTGGTCAGTTGTGCGATCAGGCTGGCTTCCTGCTTTTTCAGATTCGCCAACTGGTAAGTTGGATAAAGCTGCCACAGGGACCAGATTATCACAACGACGATGATCAGAGTTCTTAAGAGGTTATTTCGACGCATGTCATTTTCCCAACTCTATAGTCTGAAAAATTCAAAAGTACGTTAAAAACAGAGCTTAACTGATTTTTATCTGTAGGTTGCAAGAAAGCGTTGCAAGTTGTTTAGCCAGCTTTGTTGTACATCAATGATGGGAAACCACCCATCTGAGACAACCGCTTGACGATTATGTATTTCGTGAAGCACGTGGCCCGGGAGAGAGCTTTTCAGTTTCCCGGCCCCGGAACGCGCGATGCCGACCAGTAAAAAAAACCGGGAAAATGAATAAAATGAAACAGCACGCAATATACGTCTCAGCCCGCTAAAAGTCAAGAATTTACAGGGTAGATCCGGGCGCACGTTCCAGTCGCTGTTTTTCTCTTTTGGTGCAGGCGCAGTGAGCCCCGTTCGTCGCCAGAGCCAGGCCGGTGGCAGGGGTAGCAACGACGCCTTTATGCCCGCAGCAGGAAAATAAAAAAGCACGGTGTCTGCCGTGCTTCTGGATAAAATATCGGTACACTCAAACCCGCAGAGGGTTGAACAGTCTATCCGTAGATACCACGCAGCTTGAGGGTGTTGGCCACCCGTTCAATGGCGAGAACATACGCTCCGATACGCATGTTGACGCCGTGACGCTCTGCCCGTCGGGCAACGGAATTAAACGATTCTGTCAGGATGCGTGCCAGACGCTCGTTGACGACTTCCTTTGGCCAGAAGTAGCCCATACGATCCTGCACCCATTCGAAATAGGAGACCGTAACCCCACCGGCATTGGCGAGAATATCCGGAACAACGATAACGCCATTGGCTTCGAGGATCGGGTCTGCTTTGGCTGTTGTCGGGCCGTTCGCTCCCTCAACGATGATTTTTGCTTTGA
>WFTM01000401.1 GCA_015485525.1 Candidatus Zhuqueibacterota bacterium
AAAAATCTAGCACGGGCAAAGCATTCCCCTCTCAATACGACGCCAATAGCGAAAAACCCCGCAAGGAATGCTTTGCCCCAACCCGAAAGCAAAGATAAATCCCGCCCAAAAATATTGCACGGGCAAAGCATTCCCCACTCAATACGACGCCAATAGCGAAAAACCCTGCCAGGAATGCTTTGCCCCAACCCGAAAGCAAAGATAAATCCCGCCCAAAAATCTAGCACGGGCAAAGCATTCCCCACTCAATACGACGCCAATAGCGAAAAACCCCGCAAGGAATGCTTTGCCCCAACCTCGAACCCTAACCAAAATCCAAGCCAAAGAGCAAGCACGGGAATGCTTTGCCCCTACGCCAAATCCTTCCTCATGCCCGGCGTGATCGCCCCTCCGGAAATCACCAGCTTGAGGGCTTCCTCGACAGATATATCCAATTCCACGATTTCCGACTTGGGCACAAAGAGCAAAAAGCCGCTGGTGGGATTCGGTGTGGTGGGCAGGAAAACGCTGACGACGTCGTCCTCGAGGGAATCCTGAACATTGCCACGGGTATCTTGGGTAAAAAAACCTATCGAGTAGATGCCTTTGCGCGGATACTCGAACAATACGGCTTTTTTGAACACCTCGCGCTTCTCGCCGAAAAAAGCATTGCTGATCTGCTTGATAGCCAGATAAACGCGATTGATCAACGGGATGCGCCGCAGTAAAGCTTCCCCGATTTCGATCAGTTTTTTCACGAAAAGGTTGGTTGCAAAAAAGCCGACACCGGTGATCAGGGCGATGAGCGCTAAAAACCCCAGGCCAGGCACAGGCGCCAGATTGATGTGCAGATAATCGGAAAGCAGAATGAAAATGACATCACGCAAGATGCCATCCACCATCAGGAAAAGTTTGTAGATGATGAAAACCGTCAGGCTGATGGGCACGAGCACCAACAGCCCCGTTCCAAAGTAACGCCGGAAGCGTTTGGCGACTGTATCTTTCGATACCGTATCCATCATTTCTCTTCTTTCTTTTGAATCACGCGCAGAATCTCCTCGTCAGGCAAGCCCATATTAAACTTCTCTCTGGCGATTTTTGCCATGAAGCTGCTGTCTGTCTCCAGTTTGCGTAATACGACGCGCAGGCTGTCCTGCTCCAACTGCAAAGCCTCCAGTTCACGCTCCAGAGCTGTGCGCTGCTGGTGCAGTTTCCAGTGCTGGATCAACCCATAATCCCCGCTCAAATATAAATACGACAGAAACACAATAACGCAGGAAAGGACCACCCAGGCGTGCATTTTTTTCGCAGGTGCGCGTTTTTTTCTGGCAGATCGTGCCATTGCCACTACTCTCTTTGGTGATAATCACAGTTGAATGCCGAGGCCAAATCGCATAGCGAGGGGAAACAGTGCTCCTGACAGGGTGCAGAGCAGGTTGATAGCGTCGTTACCCAGCCAGGGCAAGCCATCGACCCGCTCGGTAGATCGACCGCAATGCTCTCTCACCTCCACGTCTTCGGCGCAGACCGGACAGCGGCCACGAAACTGCAGCGTTGCCCCTAACAGGCTGTCGATCAACTGGCCGATGTATCCGGCAACGATGACAAAAAAAATAGCCCGCAGTGAGAGTTGCTCATCAAATGTGAGATTATACGTCAAAATCCCGACAAAAGCAACCGCGCCGGCACCAAGCAGCGCCGCTGAGAGACCGATCGGCGTTACCCCGCCGGAGGCGCGCTCTGTGACAAACTCGCCGGTGATGATCGAACGCGGCGTCCGGCCATAGCGCTGGCCGATTTCCGTGGCCCAGGTGTCAGCCGTCGCTGCCGCCAGGGCGGAAAGATAAATCAGGAATACCATGGGGTGAGGCCAGAAAAGAGCGATCGGCACCATCAGAGTGGCGATTCCACCGTTGGAGATCACCTGAACAGCCGTGCGCCGCGCCCCGCTGCTTTTGCCTCCGTGCTGGCCATTTTTCTTCTCAAATGGCAGATGCGACAGCAGACTGGATGTGATAAAAAAGACCAGCACCGGCACGCTGTACACCCAGCCCCCAAGCCCGAAAATCAACGTACCACTGAGAAAAGCTGCCAGGCTGCCGCTCAAATCCAGTGCCTGCGCGCGATACGCCGCAATCCCGACCAGCAGGGCAAGACCGGTACCGTATATCAGCGACATCGCCTGATCCAGATAGACACCGGTAAAGAGCAGCAGCGCGCTGAAAAACGGCACGCTCAGATTATCCGACCCACGCCAGGACAGTGCTTCGGCTGCGGCACTCACCACACCGATACTCACAGCCAGACCGGCTGCCTGCAACAGCGTCAAGTCATGCTCGCCGGAAAACACCAGCAAACCAGCCGCCGTAATCGCTGTACTCGTCATCAGCATGGTTGCAGTACCGCGCCATGTTTTTTTATCCCACGGAAGGGGCATCTTGCTCTTAGGCCCGGCTTTCTGCCCGGCAATACCGGCCGCTGCATCGGCAAAAGCCATGATCGCAAACGCTGTCGTCCACACCAGAGTGTAGCGATCCCAGAACAGCAGCAACAGGAGAGCAAAGGCGAGTGGGTAAAGAACCGTTCCCAGGGAGGGGCGATCAACCGCATTGACTGCACTGAAGGCTCCGGTACGTATCGACCAGGCGTTAATGCCGACGTAGAGAAGCGAGAGAACGATCAGAGGGGTGGCAGAATGAAAAAATAATGGCGTCGTCAGTACGGCTGCGCCGCTGAGCACATGAACGATCTTTCTACCCGTCTCATTCGACAGCCCGAACCGGCGAACCACCTTCTGCACCAGCAGCAACGTCAGCAGCAGACCGAGGGCATATCCCAGCATGAAAACCCAGTCAGCATACTGTGGATGGCCCTGAAAAAAAGCAATCACAAGGACCCCGTTTTTAACCTGAATAGCCTATCTATTTTATTCACAAATGAACACTTTGTGCTGGGATGGTGGGGAACCAGAACCCGCCCGAAAGATGAGATGACGGTATCCCGCAGCGCCTCTTCGTCATGCCTGCCGCAGCGAAGCGGTGTGCCGGAATCCCCTGACTCTGGCACAGCCACTTCTTACCCCCGACTGAAAGCCCGCTCCACGAGCAGTTTCTGTTCAGCGAGATGCACGTGCATGCTGCCCGTCGCCGGGCTGCCGCTGGAATAGCGCGAGACATAATCAAACGTATGTGTTTGCGGCAAAATTTCCCGCATGCGCGGCAGCACAAAATACCACGCGCCCATATTGCGCGGTTCTTCCTGCACCCAGCGGACTTCACGCGCATCGGGGTAGATTTCAAACAGCTTTTTCACCTGCTCATACGGAAAAGGATAGAGCTGCTCCAGCCGCGCCACCGCAACATCTTCAATACCGTTTTCATCCCGATATTTCATCAGATCAAAAGCGACTTTACCGGTACACAGCAACAACCGCGTGGCTTTGCGCGGCTGCTTCGGGTCGTCGAGCAACTGCTGGAACTGGCCATCGGTGAACGAAGCGACCGGGCACTTGGTCACCGCTGCGCGCAGCAAACTCTTTGGCGTCATCACGATCAACGGCTTGAGCATTTCCAGCTTGCCCTGTCTGCGCAACAGGTGAAAATACTGCGCCGCGGTCGTCGGGAACGTCACGATCATATTATTTTCAGCGCACAGAGTGAGAAAGCGCTCCAGACGCGCTGACGAGTGCTCCGGCCCCTGGCCTTCGAAACCGTGCGGCAGCAGCAGAGTCAGCCGGCTTTTCTGGTTCCACTTATTTTCAGCCGAGGAAATAAACTGATCGATGACGATCTGCGCACCATTGACAAAGTCACCAAACTGCGCTTCCCACAGCACCAGGGCTTCCTTCCGCGAAACTGAATAGCCGTACTCGAACCCGAGGGCCGCGTACTCGCTCAGCAGGCTGTCATGAACCTGATACTGCGCCTGTTCCTGCTCGCGGATGTGATTCAACGGTATGTATTTATCCTCATTTTCATAATCCACCAGCACAGAATGCCTGTGGCTGAACGTGCCGCGCCCGGAATCCTGCCCGGCAAGGCGAACCGGAATGCCCTCCAGCAGCAGGCTGCCAAACGCCAGCGCCTCTGCCAGCGACCAGTCCACTGAATCGTTCTCCAGCATTTTGCTGCGAGCCTGCAGCCAGCGCCCGAGCTTGGGATGGCCGTGAAACCCATCGGGCAGCGTGCTCAGTGCTGCGGTGATTTCTTCGAGCGTCGCCCGTTCCACGCGCGTATCCACTTCCGGCAACGGTTCCGGCTCGGTGTCCATGTACGGAATCACCACTTCCGGTGGCTTGCTGTCGCGTGTTTCTTCGAATGCTTTCTGCAGCTTGGCGTGGAACTCATCCATCGCCTTTTCCGCCTCGTCCATGGTCAGATCACCGCGGCGGATCAGCGCTTCCGTGTAGAGCTTGCGCACCGACCGTTTCTCGTCGATTTTCTTGTACATCAGCGGCTGGGTGTAGCTCGGCTCATCGCCCTCGTTATGCCCGTGCCGGCGGTAGCACATCATATCCACAACGACATCTTTCTTGAAAGCCTGGCGGAATTTAAACGCGAGCTCGACCACGCGCAGACAGGCCTCGGGGTCGTCGCCATTAACGTGAAAAATCGGCGCCTGCACCATTTTCGCCACATCGGTCGCATACACCGTCGAGCGTGCCTTGGCCGGCGAGGTCGTGAACCCGATGATGTTGTTGACCACGATGTGCACCGTGCCGCCGGTGGCATAGCCTTCCAACTGGCTCAGGTTCAGGGTTTCTGCCACCACCCCCTGCCCGGCAAACGCAGCATCGCCGTGGATGAGTACCGGCATGATCTGCTCGCCCTGCTCATCCTGCTCAACATCCTGGCGTGCGCGGGTCATGCCCTCGACCACCGGATCGACTGCTTCGAGGTGACTCGGATTCGAGGCCAGCTCCAGCGCCAGCTCATGGCCGTCCTCGGTCACATGCGTGCCCTGAGCACCGAGGTGATATTTCACGTCGCCGGTTCCCTGCTGAGACTCGGGATCGAGATCACCCTCGAACTCGCGAAAAATGCGCGCATAACTTTTGCCCAGATTATTGGCCAGCACGTTCAGCCGCCCGCGGTGCGCCATGCCGATGATCACCTCGCGCACGCCGCTCTGCGCCGCGGAGGTAAACAGATGGTCGAGCATCGGAATCAGAGTCTCCGCACCTTCGAGACTGAAGCGCTTGTGCCCGATGTATTTGGTATGCAGAAAACGCTCGAACGCCTCGGCATCGTTGAGCTTGAGCAGGATGCGGCGAATCTGCCCTTTGCTCAGCCATTCGGAGCGATGCACACCCTCCACCCTTTCCTGAATCCAGCGCTTCTGCTCCGGCTCCTGAATGTGCATAAACTCGACGCCGATGGTGCGGCAGTAGGCTTCCTGCAGGATATCGAGAATCTCGCGCAGAGTAGCGCGACGCCTGCCGGTCAGATCAAACGTAAAAAACTCGCGATCGTAATCCCAGATCGTCAGGCCGTAGTTTTCCGGTTCCAGCTCGGGATGGCTCCTGGCCTCAAAGCTCAGGGTGTTGGTATTGGCGATCAGATGCCCGCGCACGCGGTACATGTTGATCAGCCGGGCCACGCGCACCTGCTTCTCCGCTTCGGACGCAGCGCCCCCGGCAGCAGCGTCGAAAAATGCATTGGAGTCCCGTGTCAGCTTCAACGGGTGATGCGGAATCTGCATGCTGGCGAAAATATCTTCGTAAAAATCATCCTCGCCGGCCAGCAGCTTGTGCAGGGTCTGCAGAAAAAGACCGCTTTCCGCACCCTGGATGATGCGGTGGTCATACGTGCTGGTGACAGTCATCACCTTGCTCAGGCCCAGGCGCGCAATGGCGTTGGGATCCGCCGAGTGCCACTCCGCCGGATACTGGATGCCGCCGGTGGCGACGATCAGTCCCTGGCCCTGCATCAGCCGCGGAATCGAATGCACGGTACCGATCATGCCCGGATTGGTCAGCGTCACGGTCGTGCCCTGAAAATCCGTGGGGTCGATGGCATTGGTGCGCACCTT
>WFTM01000402.1 GCA_015485525.1 Candidatus Zhuqueibacterota bacterium
GCGCAGAAAAATGCGGGTTGTGGCAGGACGAGCACGTTTCCTGTACCTGGTCCGCGTGGGTGTCGTCCTCGAGCAGGTCTTCGTCGTGACAGGTGAAGCACAGTGCCGGCTGCTTCTCAGTGAGAAGATATTCATGCTGCGAATGATGCGGATCATGGCAGGCGACGCAATCGTCATCTTCCACCGGGGAGTGCAGAGTCACCGTTTCATCCGCGGGTTGAATATCCTCCTGATCGTGGCAGGAAAAGCACGTTTGCGCCGGCGGTCCTTTTATCAGGCTCTCCTGTTTGCCCGCATGGGCTCCGTGGCACTCCAGGCACTCGCCATCTTCGACCGGCGAATGGATCACTTCAGCTTCTTCCGGCTCGTACTCTTCTTCATCATGACACTGAAAGCACAGCGCTCCGGGCAGGGCAACGAGCAGTTTTTCGTTTGCCGCTGTATGCGCTGAATGGCACTCCATACATTCCCCGTCTTCAACCGGGGAATGCACGGAAACCGCCTGTTCCGTATAGAATTCCCCGGCTTTGTGGCACTGGCTGCAGAGCTCCTCAGGTGTGGCGAGCAGCAGGGTTTCGTTGGCAGAACCATGGGGATCGTGGCAGGACTGACACGTGCCATCCGCCAGGGGTTGGTGTACACTTTTGGCCTCGGGCGGTCGGATGTCTTCGGCATCATGACATTGCCCGCACAGCTCGAGACCGGTTGCGTCCAGCAGATACCGGTTGCGTGTGCCGTGCGGGTCATGGCAGGCTGTGCAGTCGCCGTCTTCAGCAGGGGAGTGCGCTCCATCGCTCTGCTGCCCCTGCTCATGGCAGGAGATACACAGAGACTCGTTGTCTGAAAAAAGCCGGAAAGATTGTCGCTGGTCGTGGCAGGTCGCACACTCTTTCTGCCCTTCTTTTTTGCTGGGATGGAAAAACCAAACAGGCACGGCCTGGCTGGCTGTGTCGGCTGCAAGGGAGACCATGCCGGCACTGGAGTCCACGGTTACGCTGCTGTTCTTGCCGGCATCAAGGGGAGGAACGCCGTCAAAAAAAAATGTCAGCAGCTCGTGACGCGTGTTTCTGCTGCACCCCGTGAGCCAGAGAACGAGCAGTAGCGAGATGAGCAGCATACCGCTCATGTATCCCGGCCGAACGAGCTTGTCGCTCTCGGTTGTCATCCCTGAGCCTCGTCGTCAGGACAGATGGATTTTGATATCCGCTCCGGCACGTAATTTCTGCAGAAACTTTTCCCGCCGCTCGCGCTTGAATTTTTTCACGAGACGCTTGCGCAGTGATTCCTTGTTGATTTCAGAATAGTTCAGTTTTTTTGCCGGCTTTTGCGCCTCCAGCCGGAGAATATGGAAGCCATAGATCGTGCGTACCGGAGCGCTGATTTCGCCAGGCTCCATGTTGCGCACGACATTTTCCAGCTCTTCGAGCAACTGCCCCTGATGAAACCAGCCGAGATCCCCGCCCTTAGCGCTGCTCGTGGTATCGCTGGAGCTGGCTTTTGCGATGCGGATAAAATCGGCCAGTGAATGGATTTCCGCGCGCAGTGCCCGTGCTTTCTCAAGGCCGGCAAGCCAGCCCTTGCCGCCAGCACCGGGGTCCACAGACACGAGAATATGCCGCACCCGATACTGCGCCGGCATGGTGAACTTCTCCCTGTTTGACGCAAAATAAGCGCGCATATCTGCCTCGCTCACAGTAACTTTGTCCTGGATTTCCAGTTTTTCCAGTTCAGCGATGCGCAGGCTTTTTCCCACTTCCCGGCGCAGCTTTTTCATGTCCAGGCCGCTTTTCTGCAGTGCACGCTTGAAGGCTGCCGGCGATGCATAAGAGCGTTTCATCAGCGCGATCTGTTCATCGATCTGTTTTCTGGTTACCGTGATGCCGCGGCGGCGGGCTTCCTGCGCCAGCAGTTCATTTTCGATCAGCTTTTGCAGCATCTCGCTGCGTATCTGTGCCAGCCGTTCCTGCGGGATGGAACCGTGGAAAGAAGTCATGGGCAGCTTTTGGCTGACGGCTGCATTCAACATGGTTTCGGTGATGACCACGCCGTTGACACTGGCAACAGCTTTATCTCCCGCCCTGGCTGTGGCTGGCAGTATGAGCAAAACGCCGAGCAGGGCGGCGACTGTTCTGCAGCGGAGTTGAAGTTGCGTCTTCATCATTTGTCCCTTCCCATCGGTTGTCCGGCCAGTGCCGGGTAGTGGAACGAGGGTCGTGCAATGGCCTGTCTTTCGTCCGGGTGCTGATTTTCCAGTTTGAATTTTCTCGCCGGGATGTTGAGAAAATTTTTCCGGCGTTGTGATGATGTGATATTGTAAAATGAAAACAATGTGTAGCGAAGCGGACAGCCGTGACCGCCCGCTCCGCTACTGCACTTTCCTCCAGCATCGGCTTCATGCTACAGCCGGCAACATCCTGTAAGAGACCAGGTTGCGGTTACGCTGCGATCCGTGCGCATTAAATATCATGGCACGTCAGGCACAATGCGCTGTTATCGTTCGAAATCCGCAGGAACGGGCGGTTGGTGTTGTCATGCGGATTGTGGCACGAGGCACATTCAACCCGGTCAGCACTCGGCCCGTACAGCGGCAGAACACCGACTTTGCCGCCGGATGCCGGATGGAAATTGGGATCCTGCGTCGGGTCGTAGGTGATCGAAATCGGATGGTCATTGCTGAGATCCGTCCCTACGACCGTCCCCTCGAAGTTGATTCCATCGGCTCCCGAAGCTGTACCAACGTGGCAGCCCTGGGCGCAGCTTTCGATTGTGGCCCCGCCCGGTACATAACTCCCGAACTTGTTCGTGGGAATGTTGACAACCTGATCGAGAGCGATCGTGTTGTCATGGCACGAGAGACAAGCGAGGGATACCCCCTGCGGGCTGGCGCTGATCGTCATGTCCAGGGTCGGGCTGTCATACATGGTGTAAGGTCCGGCCGGCGTTGCCCTGTTCCATAACGGCGCTTCGATGTTGGTGTTGTTGTTGTGCGGCGTGTGGCAATAGACACAGATTTCACCCATATCCGCGAGCGGCATGCCATCTGTTGTCGCTTTGCGCAGATTGTGTGGTGTGTCTGCTACCTTGTTGCCGGTGATGCCGCGGGCATACAGAATCCCGACGACCACCAGAACAGGCAGCAGGGTTGTGACGATGAGGCCGGGAAGAAGTCTCTTCTTCATAACACTCACCTCCTTCATTTTACGGTTACAGGCTTTTGCTCACCCGGCTGTTGGCCTCCCAGGTACTGAAAAACCTGAATCCTGTGATTGAATTGATCCACGACATAGATCTGGTCGTCTTTGGTGATATACAAGTCGGCAGGCAGCCGCATATCCGCTGTGCCGGAGCCGAAAGTGCCGAAATTGAGCAGGAGTCGTCCGTCTTTGTTGAAAATCTGGATATTACTGAATGCAGCATCAGCGACGTAAATGTGGCCATCACTGTCCAGGCTGATTCCCTTCGGCCGGTACATGTTGCCGGGCATATTGCCCACCTCTCCAAAGGTGGCGATGAATTTTCCATCTGCCGTAAACATCTGCACCCTGAAGTTGAGGGTATCGACGACATAGAGCGTGCCGTTTTCATCCAGAGCGATGAAAGTCGGGAAGCGAAACTCGCCGGGTTCGCTGCCCCGGTTCCATATCTGATCCAGAGCGCCGCCGCTGGCAGCAGCGGCATCCCCCTGCGGTTCGGGCTCATTGCGGCCAATCGCGAAGAGAAAAGAGCCGTTTGTGCTGTCAAAAACTTTGATCTGATGGGCCCAGGTATCGACGACGTAAACCCGCTGCAGCTCGGTGTTGACCACAATGCCTGCGGGACGCAGCAGCACGGATTTGCCGCCAAAAGCGCGCAGAAACTTGCCCTCGGGTGAATAGACCATGATCCGCCCGCCGCCGGCATCCGTGACAAAGATCCGGTCCTGAGCATCTGTGGTTACTCCGATAGGATTGAGCAGACGGCCGCTGCCCTTTTTGCCGAGGATGTCCATGCGTTTTGCAGCAAAATCAAACATCAACACCTTGTGCCAGCCGGTATCCACAACGAGAATCCGGCCGCGACTATCGACATGCACAGCAAGGGGCTTGCGCAGCGCGCGCAACGCACTGCGGCCAAAAATTTTCTCGGAAATTTTTCTGGCGAGGCTTTTTTCCTGCCCGACATCGAGCTCGGAGTGGATACTTCTGACAAAGCGGATGCGGGGTTGCTCAGGAGGAAGGGGCCAGACGTACTCCTCAGCATCCTCCTGCTGACGCTGGTTCTGGCTGCCGGCACAGGCGCTTAGAACCAGGGTGGCCAGCAAAAGGCCGGCGAGAGGAGCCAGCCGAATCAGGAGTCGTTTTTTCATCGTTCACACCGTTGTCAGTTGTTTGCTCATCTGATGCAGCGAAGCGCGCATCGCTCTTCATATTTATCCTGACCAGGTACATGTATTTTCCTGCTTCTCCCTATCGCAACGTGTATGCCAGTGATGCGACCGGCGTGATACCGTATGCGAAAAGAGATGTATAGGGTGTTATTTGTGTGTAACTTTAATAAAAACAGGGGTAGCTGTCGGGTGGTGTGTGGGGGGAAATCTGAGCAATGCCGGGATGGCGATGTGCAGACGCGGGGCCCTGCGCCATGTGACGCAGGGGAGTGCGCGATATGGCGCAGACGAGGGGTGTCACAGCATGCGTGCTGAAGCACAGTGGCGGCGTTGAAC